>CAZNNK010000721.1:0-3964 GCA_964574085.1 uncultured Coleofasciculus sp. | reverse complement strand
GTGGAGAGCATTGACCCCCCAGAAATGCTGGAGGTGAATAATAAAAAAGTGCAAATCACCGCCTTAGGCTGGCATCCGGAACTGGGTTATTTGGTGGGGGAACAGGCTTTAATTCAAGTGGGTGTAACTCAACTGGATATTGCCTTTAAACAAAAACCGAATGCGGATCTAGATTACCGCCAGACTATTCGTCATTTTCTAGAAACCTACTACCATCTTTTGCAAAAAAGCAAACAACTAGAAGGGGAGGAAAAGAGCCATTTTTTCGTCGGTTGTCCATCCGGCTGGTCAAAGCGCGATCGCCAGGATTACCAAACCCTCTGTAAAGCCGCCGGAATTCCCCGCCTCAGCGTGGTTCCGGAATCACGGGCGGCGTTTATGCAGGCGAAGGAAGCGGGGAAGCTGGACTATGATAAGCTCAAATCGGCGGTACTGATTATTGATATTGGCTCGTCTACAACTGATTTTACCTTAGTCAAGAGTTTACATGAAATTCCCCTGGATTTTGGCAGTAATACGTTAGGTGCTTTCCTGATTGACCGAGCAATTTTTGAGCGCACCGTGGCGAACTATGAAGATACCGCCTTATTAAAATGGGTGTTTGAGGAATATCCTCATCATAAATCCCGTTGTCTCTTGGCGAGTCGGAAAGCTAAAGAAGATTATTTTGCTAACGAACAAGTCTACAGCCATCCCCAATCCTTTGCCCGGGGCTTTGAATCGATTAACGAACAGATTTATTTTATCCCCCAAGTCAATAAAACCGTCATGACGGAGATATTGAATCAACCGTTAACAGAATTGGATGGGAAAAGTTGGATGGAATCGTTTCGAGAGTCAGTGATTGAGGCAAAAGAAACCTTAGCGAAACAAGGAATAACTCCAAAAGTTATATTAATGACAGGGGGTGCATCACGGATGCAATTTACCCGTCAGATTTGCGAAGAAATTTTCCCCGAACCCGCCACCCAGGTGCGCCCTGATCCTGAACCGGAACGATGTATCGCCCTAGGATTAGCCCGAGTTGGACGCTGGGATTTACGGGCGGAAGCGTTTAAAAAAGAAGTGGATCAACGGTTTGATTCTGAGACACTCAAATCAATTATTGAACGCCATATTCCTGAGTTAATTGAACTGCTGATTAAACCGCTATCTCAGGGGTTAATTGAAAATGCAGTTAAACCCAGTTTACAAGACTGGCGCAGGAATAAAATTCGGACATTAGGTGACTTAGAAACTCGGATGAAGCAGCAGGCGGAAGCGTGGATTAAGAATGATTCTCTGGGAAAGAATGGCACTGAATCCGCCCGACAGATTGTCAAAAATCAATCGATTACCTGGTTTAACAGCAAGATTCAACCCGAACTATCAGTAGAAACTGATCCAATTTGTCAAAGATATCAGATACCCCGAAGTAGTTTACGATTTGAGGAAGGGATTGATCCGGATGTGGTGAACCCAGAAATCTCCGTGGGCGATGCTATCTTGGCGGATACGGTTTTATTAATTGTTAATCTCGTGATTGGTGGAGGAACAGTTGGCGGGATTATTGCCTTAATTTTAACCGGGCATTTGGCTTGGCCCCTTTTAGTCATTTATGGGATTTCGGTACTGGCGGCTGGTGTGGAAATCACGCGCAGCAAAACCCAGGAAGCGATTAAGACCAAGTTAGATATTCCGGGTTGGAGTCGTCAGTTTCTGTTAAATGACAATAAGATTAACTCGACATGCGAACAAATGAAGCCGGAGTTAGAGAAGGTGTTTCGAGAACAACTGATTGAGAATCAGGAGGCGTTTGATGAATTAATTAATAAGGTGGGGCGAGAGTTGAAAAAAGCGCTCAACGCGAAGGCACAAGAGGCAGTAATTTTAATTCAGTAGAAAATGCTATGCAATAATAATCACGTATTCGTTGGAGTTTAGGAAAAATTTGTAGGGGCGGGTTTAGGAAAAATTTGTAGGGGCGGGTTTAGGGATAATTTGTAGGGGCGGGTTTAGGGAACCAATCCAGCTAGTCACCACTAACGGAACAACAAAACCCGCCCTCCCCACCGATAACGGAACAACAAAACGCGCCCTGATTAACCATAGCTGAAAATAAATTTGACAGGTTTTCCGGGCGCACGTCTGTGCGCCCCTACAATGGTGAAATAGATTTTACTTGAATTCGTCATAGAGATGATAGGGATAGCAAAGGTTGTAGGGGCGAGTCGCTGTTTAAATATAGCGGTGTGAAGATTAACTTGTCTCGACTCGCCCTGGTCTCAATGTACTTGATGCAGGGTTCCCCCCGATAAAATTGATCGATGGGTTATGGTGATTTTGTACGGCGGGTCACCCCTACAGATATCTTGACCAATAACGCTAAGCTATTATATAGCCTCACACTCCAGCAATCTCATGCCTTCACCGTTTCCTGGGATGAATCCGTATCTAGAACAACCAGAAATTTGGTCGCAGGTTCACAAATGGCTGACGCTTCTCATCGCCCAAACCCTGAACCCGCAACTTCGTCCCAAGTATCGAGTGGCGATTGAGGAAAGAGTTTACGAAGCGAAGGGGGAGGATTCACTGTTAGTTGGAATCCCTGATGATGTGGTTGTGCAACCTTCTCAAACCACTCCAACTCCTGACCAAACCAATTCAGCCAATATTGCTGTTGCTACTCTGGCGGTGAACCCCCAGAAAGTCACTCTTCCCATGACTGAAACAGTCAGGGAATGGTATTTAGAAGTGCGTCAAGTGGGAACGGGAGATGTGATTAGTGTCATTGAAATTATTTCCCCTAAAAATAAGCGTGCTGGAGAAGGTCGGATAAAGTACGAAAGTAAACGGCAAAAACTCTTAGATAGCCGCACTAATTTAATTGAAATTGACTTACTTCGTCAAGGAAAACCCCTACCCATGAATGGGCAAGCTATCACCAGCCATTATCGCATTCTCGTCAGTCGCTCATCTGAACGTCCCCAAGCTGACTTATATGGATTTAACCTGCAACACGAAATTCCTGTATTTCCGTTACCCTTAAAACCAGAAGATACAGAACCCCTGATTAATTTACAAGATTTGCTGCATTGCCTCTACGATCAAGGCAGTTATGATCTGGCGATTAATTATCACACAGAACCCAAACCTTCTCTATCACAAGCTGATGCAGCTTGGGTGGATCAAATCTTGCGTGAACAAGGATTGAGGTGAAATTTGCTAGTCAGATGTGCCAGATTAGTCTCTACATGATGTCTTATGACGGCTAACTGCTATTCCTATACCGAAGTAATCACAAATAAAGTCTTATGGTTGAAACTCTAAAAGCCCAAAGAATAGATTTACGTTATCTAATTGACAACTTTGGTCTTCAGCGCATTCGGGATGACCAGTTTTTTGGGGAATGGCAAACCAATCTCCCTGAATTAACGGATATAGAGAAACAAGAACTTGATCGGGTGCAGGAGGGATATTTCAATTTAGTCGAATATCCGCCGTTGTTAGAAAATGTTGTTAAATTAACAATTGTCAGTCCGCTTTTATTTATTGCGGGTTTATATCTGTCTCCCTTTTATATCAAAGCGGAAAAATCCTTGGAGATTCGAGCAGAAGATGAGAGTGTTATTATCGAAGGTAGAATTGATATTCTGGTTCTGAGACAAAATTTCTGGGTTACGGTTATCGAATCCAAGCAAACCGCTTTCTCTATCGAAGAAGGGTTAGCCCAAATTCTGACTTATATGCTAGCCGACCCCAACCCGGAAACACCCACGTTTGGCATGATTACCAATGGCGTCAATTTTAGGTTTGTCAAGTTAGTTCGAGAAGAAACGCCGAAGTATGCGTTATCCGATGAGTTTGTAATTGACAATCGAGGGAATGAACTCTACAGCGTTTTGAAAATTATCAAGCGTTTAAGTCAATTAGGGGGGTTATAAGTAAGTTGGTGCGTTACGCTAGCGCTAACGCACGATAGCGG
>CAZNNK010000720.1:0-3972 GCA_964574085.1 uncultured Coleofasciculus sp. | reverse complement strand
ATTTATCCCCACCCCTAATCCCCGTTGGCCCGACGCCCTGTGTACCTACGACCCGCACACCGAAGTTCTATTTACCGATAAGTTATTTGGTGCCCATCTGTGTGGTGACCAAGTAATGGATGAAGGCTGGACAACGATTAGCGAACACCGCCGCTATTATTTCGATTGCGTCATGGCACCCCATGCGCGACAGGTGGAAAAGGCGTTGGATAAGGTAGAGGAGGTGCAAGCAAGGCTTTATGCTACAGGTCATGGGCAATTGGTACGCTACAGCTTAATTCCCCTGACCCAATCCTATCGCCAATGGTGTGAGGCGCAAAAAACCCAAGACATAAGCGTCGCCCTGTTATATGCTTCAGCTTATGGGAATACCGGAACCGTTGCCCAGGCGATCGCACGGGGGATTACGAAGGCTGGGGTTGGTGTAGAATCGATTAACTGCGAAATCGCTGACCCGGAGGAAATTCGCACTGCTGTGGAAAAGGCGGAGGGGTTTGTCATGGGTTCTCCTACCCTAGGGGGTCATGCACCCACCCAGATTCAAACCGCTTTGGGGATTGTTTTATCCACGGCGACGAAAACAAAGCTGGCGGGAGTTTTTGGGTCTTTTGGCTGGAGTGGTGAAGCGATTGACCTGATTGAAAATAAGTTTAAGGATGCGGGGTATAAATTTGGCTTTGAGACGATTCGGGTTAAGTTTAAGCCCACGGAAGCCACACTGAAATACGCCGAAGAAGCGGGAACGGATTTTGCCCAAGCCCTGAAGAAAGCCAAGAAATCCCGCACTTCTCGCCAACCCGTCAGTGATGCCCAAGTTGCCCGAACGGAACAGGCTGTGGGGCGGTTAATTGGGTCACTTTGTATTATTACCGCCAAGCAGGGAGAACTGACGGGGGCGATGTTGGCAGATTGGATTTCCCAAGCCACATTTAATCCACCAGGTTTAACCATTGCGGTGGCGAAAGACCGGGCAATTGAGTCGTTATTGTATCAGGGGGATCAATTTGTGGTGAATATTTTAGAGGAAGGGAAACATTTGGGATTAATGAAGCATTTCCTCAAACCCTTTGCCCCTGGGGAAGACCGATTTGCAGGGGTGGCGACGGAGGAGGCTGACAATGGTTGTCCGATTCTGAGTGATGCTTTGGCGTATGTGGAATGTACGGTGGATAATCGCATGGAATGTGGGGATCATTGGTTGATTTATGGGGTGGTGACGAATGGTAAGGTGTTATCGGATGGGGTAACAGCGGTGCATCATCGCAAGTCGGGGACGCATTATTAGTATAAGGTGATGGGGGGATGGGGTATTTTTTTAACGCAGAGGAACGCAGAGGGAAAGCGCAGAGGAACGCAGAGGGGGTTAGCGGTTGGGATGCAAGTTTTATCGGTATGGAGAAGATAAAGTTGGGTTGATAATTGAGAGGCGTTCAGGGGGAATGTCTCTAGGTTTTACTTGCCACGAATGGCTATCTATTACTGGACATATCCTAGAGGATGGCGGTTGGGTCAATGTCAAGATAGAGGTTAAGGCTATGGGATAGGAGACTGATGGGATGGAATTGCTTACCGGGTTAGGAGGGTTTGTTTTTGTCGCCGCCCTATCGGGGATTATTGGGAATAAGGCGGATTTGGGGTTGGATACTTTAATCAGGATGATGAATCGCTTGAAACCTGGGGAGACGCCGACGATACAAACGGCGGTGGGGCGGGCGTATTTGTTGGCGCAGCAAAGTTTGGTGGAAGACTGTCTGAGTGAATTGATGGGGGGAAAGGAATATAAAAATAGTTGGGATTGTCCACCTCAGTACAAAAATGAGATAACTTGGCTAGACCACAAGTTAAAACGGCTAAAGGCGGATTTGCAGAAGCTGGAAAAGGGGGAATTAGGCGAATTAGCGGCGACACCTTTGGCTGATATTGACTCCCTGCTAACCCCAGATGGGGCGTTGGTTGGGGATACGATTCAGGTGGTGCGTCAACAATTGATGGTAGTCTTACAGGAAGAAAAGGCGATCGCACTTTACCAAACTAAGGCTGTAACGCCCCAATTCGGTTTGTTTGAACGGATGTGTGCCTGTTTTGCCGTGGAGATGCAGAACAATCCGGTACTGCGGGATATTGTTCAGGGACAATTGCTGACTCAGATTAATGCCAATTTGAAACGCCAGCAGGTAACCGTTGAGGATATCGAAGCATCCCTGACAACGATTGGACAAGACATGGGTGAAATAAAAGGTTGGTTAGAACGTATCCATAACCAGTTATCAACCCATCCGGCGGTTCCCCTACAGTTTCAATCCCTGATTGCAGAGAAGACAGAAGGATTTGTCGGACGCGAGTTTGTGTTTCGGGCGATTCAGGACTTCTTACAGCAACAGCCTAATGGTTATTTTATTATTGAAGCTGATCCCGGTGTGGGCAAAAGTGCCATACTAGCCGAATATGTGCGACAGACCGGATGTGTGGCATACTTTAATGTGCGATCGCAAGGCATTAATCGGGCGGATGATTTCCTCAAGAGTGTTTGCCGTCAGTTAATTGAACGCTATCAGTTACGCTATGATTTGCCCTTACATCCAGAGAATACCCGCGATGGCAATTTCTTAGCGCGACTGTTAACCGAAATTGCCCCTCACCATTCCCCCATCGTGATTGCAGTGGATGCGTTGGATGAGGTGGAGATGAAGAGTCAGACAGATGGGGCAAATGTTCTCTATCTTCCCCAGTCTTTACCCAATGGCGTTTATTTTATCTTGACAAAACGCCAGACGTATGTTCCATTAACTGTAAATAAGCCCTACCTATTTAATTTAATGGAGTATGGGGCAGAAAGTTTACAAGACGTACAGCGTTATATTAACCAACAGGTTCATAAAAAGCCCTCATTACAACAATGGGTAGAGAATCAGGGACAAGACACAGCCACTTTTATCACCACTCTGGCACAAAAGAGCGATCGCAACTTTATGTATTTGCGCTATGTCTTAGAAGACATCGAATCTGGTGCATATCAGGATTTAAATCTTGCTAATTTACCCGAAGGCTTACAGCAATATTATTACCAGCATTGGCAGCGCATGGGAATGACAGCGAAACCCTTACCGCGAACCAAGATTAAAATCGTCTATGTTTTAGCAGAAGCCCGGAAACCTGTATCATCATTGCTGATTTCCCAATTTGCCGGAGAAGATGCGTTAACGGTGCAGGAAGTCTTAGATGATTGGAAGCAATTTTTGCGAAAGGAACAGATTGAGGGACAAAACCGCTACAGTATTTATCATGCCAGTTTCCAGGATTTTCTCCATCGTCAGGATATTGTCCAAGCGGCGGGGATAACCATTCGAGATATTAATGCCTTGATTGCCGATAATTTAGCCGAGGAATTGGGGTTGTAATTGAATGTAGGGGCGCACGTCTGTGCGCCCTGCACCGATTTGCGCTAAAGCCAGTAGGGTGGGCAATGCCCACCTTACCCTATCACTAAGATTTCAAGCCTCAAATTGCAATTATATTCTGAGTAATAATTTCTACCTTACCCCTATCTGAGTTATTACCAGTACAACCAAATTACAGATTATAAAATTGAGTTTTTTCAGGAGACCAAGCCATCATGACAATCACATCCCAGAAAATGACGCTTGAGGAATATCTTAACTATAACGACGGAACAGATACCCAGTATGAACTGGTTAATGGAGAATTAATCGTTATGCCACCAGAAAGCGATTTAAATCAGCGCATTGTCATGTTTTTACTGAGCCATTTTCTCCAACAAGGCATTCCCTTTTATCGCTTAAGAATTGGGGCAGAAATTGTAGTGAGTGGTTCACGGGCAACAACACGCTTACCCGATTTAATGGTGCTTTCTGAAGAACTGGCAACAGCGTTAGAGGGGGCAATTCGGTCTACAATAACGATTGATATGCCCCCGCCTCAGTTGGTGGTTGAGGTGGTGTCACCGGGACGAGA
>CAZNNK010000719.1:0-3972 GCA_964574085.1 uncultured Coleofasciculus sp. | reverse complement strand
CTCCCTCATCTCCCTCATCTCCCTCATCTCCCTCATCTCCCTCATCTCCCCCATCACCCTCAAAAACCGCGAGTCACCTGATCCAACTGCTTCACCTCTTCAGACGTTAAACTCCACCCCAACGCCCCAGCATTTTGTTGGGCTTGCTGGGCAGTTTTCGCCCCCGGAATTGGCACGACACCTTGGGCAATTAACCAATTTAACGCCACCTGTGCAGGCGTGCGATCGTATTTTTCCCCCAATTGACGCAACAGTTTAATCACAGGGGCAATCTTCTCTAACCCCCCTTTACTGAAACGCGGATCAAGACTACGCGCCCCCGTGGGTTTCACGTAATTTTCCGGGGTATACTTCCCGGTTAATAATCCTTGGGCTAAAGGACTATACGCCAAAATCGTCACCCCCAACTCCCGCGCCGTATCCAAAACCCCATTCCGTTCTATTTTCCGCGCCAGGAGGGAATATTGCACCTGATTCACCGCCAAGGGAATTCCCCTAGCCGCTAAATAACCATGGGCTTCCCGCATTTGATCGGCTGAGTAATTACTCACCCCCACGCTGGCAATTCTTCCCCGTTGCACTTCATCCGCTAGGGCATTCATCAAGGTTTCTTGACCCATGAAGAAGCTAAAGGGAGAATGAACCTGATACAGTTCGATTTGCTCAACCTGTAACCGTTTTAAGCTAGCTGTTAAAGCGTCAGACACCGACTGTGATGTAAACCGCCAGGGCACCGGGAAATATTTTGTAGCAATCTGGGCGGGACGCCCGAATTCTTTCATAAACCGTCCCAACAGCGACTCAGATTCGCCCAATCCGTACACTTCCGCCGTGTCAAAAAAGCTAACTCCCGCATCTAAGGTCGCGGCAAAGGCGTCTCGCACCTGAGATACCCCATAATCGTTGCCGTAGCCCCAAAACAGCGTATCGCCCCACGCCCAAGTGCCAATGCCGACGCTGGTTAAGGTGGGACCATTTTCAGCTAAGGTGGTTGTCTGTATCGTCATTCCCTGCGTTCCCAATTCGTTACATTTCTTAATGTTTATTTTATCGGGTTTTGCTGGTGGCGACTCTCAGGAAAGTGCGATACCTTTGAAAATCTTCAATCAAAAAGGGGTCATCGCGACCCCCCACCTTTGCCAGAAGCTATTTCTTAAAGCAACCCCGTATTTGTACCCGGTTTGCCAGTGGCTAGCTTCACCTTGATAATTTTGCCGCCCATTTTCATGATCCGCTGTTGCTCCCTAAACCAGTTGTCGTAGGGAACTAACTTGGTGAAATAGGTGTTTTGCAACTCCCGTTGGGTTCGGGTTCGGGTTTGGCTAGGGACACAAGCTGTCACCTGAAACATTCGCATGATTGAAGTTCTCCTAATTAAAATTCAGAAACTTTATATTGCAATCAGGTTTGGGACTCAACTGTCAATACTAGATCGTCAAAACTCATCTGCTTACCTAAAAAGTCAGACGTGCCTTTAACAAGCTAGCACTCACAATTGATTTCCCAAACCTTGAAAAAATGACCGACTACAGGTTCACCAGGGAACGTTCCAGAGTTCTCTAGCTCAAACCCGAGCAAATGTAGTCGAAGTAAACACCCATTTCCTTACCAGCATCAGCACCAACCAGACTGGCGGTAACTTCTTTCATGGCTTGGATGGCTTGTACAGTGGCATTAATGGGAACACCTAGAGAGTTGTAGGTTTCCTTGAGTCCATTCAGTACACGCTCATCCAGGATAGAGGTGTCACCCGCCAACATGGCATAGGTGGAGTAGCGCAGATAGTAATCCAAGTCGCGGATGCAAGCTGCATAGCGGCGAGTGGTGTACATATTGCCACCCGGACGAGTGATATCCGAGTAGAGCAAAGACTTGGCAACAGCTTCTTTAACGATAGTTGCTGCGTTAGCACTAATTGAGGTTGCCGCACGCACCCGCAATTCACCCGTGGCGAAATAGCCCTTGAGCTTGTCCATCGCAGAGGCGTCCAGGTATTTTCCTTGAACGTCGGAAGAGTTAATAACAGAGGTAATTGCGTCTTGCATCGATTCTATTTTCCTTATTTCACCTAGTCTCTTGAATCCTTAAGACAGACGCGCACCTTCCAAGTGTGGAAGCGTCATGCTACGTCTTTCCCAGTCGGATAGTTCTACTGCATTGCTCCGATTACATAGTCGAAGTAGGAGCCAGCTTCAGCCGCATCTTCCCCAGTCATCATACCGGTAGCAGCGGTTTTCATGGCGCGAACACCTTCGACAACGGCGTCAATGGGAGTCCCTAAAGACTTATACATTTCGCGCACGCCGACTAAACCAATTTCTTCAATTGGGGTAACATCGCCAGCGACAACACCATAGGTGATTAGGCGCAGATAGTAGTCTAAGTCACGCAGGCAAGTGGCGGTCATTTCTTCACCGTAGGCATTACCACCGGGAGAAACAACATCAGGACGCTTCTGGAATAACTGATCTCCAGCTTGCTTAACGATACGCTCACGAGAGTCTGTTAACGTTTGAGCAACCCGTAGGCGACGCTCGCCAGAGGTGACAAACGACTTGATCCGGTCTAGTTCACCAGGGCTTAGGTAACGAGCCTCGGCATCGGCATTCACGATTGATTTCGTGACTATACTCATTTACAGGATTCCTCCTCCAAGAATGTAACCAGGTGTGTGTACTTAAACTGGCTTATTGTAACTGTTGAAACGCTGAAACGCTTCCCAATGGGCTAGGCTATCCAGCTCGGACGGCTGACTCTGCTCAATCTTGACCTCGATTAAGTCGTTTCAAGAGTTGTGAGAGTAGCTAGCGATACATTAGGTCAGTGAGACAGCTCTCTTCCGCAAATATTTTGCGATAGATTGTTCACATTTTTCCTATGTTCGCAACATTTTGTAACATTTGTCCTCAGATTTAGGGGTGGGGAACCCTGACTGTAGAGACGTAGCCGGCTACGTCTCTACACCCTATCTTCCTCAAAGACGTGCCGTGACACGCCTGGAACATTACCCTAATCCCTAATCAGAGATAGATTTGATGCTTCCCAAGTAATTACCTGCTGGCAATGAGGGAACGCGAGGATAGGGAACTACGTAGTCCCCGAAGAAACGAGCATACTCTGAACTATCCACGATCGCAACCACAGCCGCATTCAGTCCTTGTTCAGCCATGAGTTTGGTGTACTCCTGAATCTCCGTTTGAGTTGCAGGAGTGCGTCCCAACAGATGACGGAACAAGAACTCGATGACTTTAGCACTGGGATAGGGTGAGTAGAAGCGCTGGCGATAGCTTTCACTACATGCCAACCCCTTAACAAAGCCGCGCACCGAGATGTCACCTTGGCTCAGTTGATGCTCTAAGTCAGGCTGTCGATAGGATGGAGGAATTTCACCCGTCCAGATATCCATCACCTGAGCGTAAATTGCCTCAATCACCTGAGCCGTTTCGTCCGGATTTCCGGGATTTAGGCGAAAAATCCGTGCCGGTTTACGATTAATTCCGCCAGTAGCTGGAACCGCCGGGTTATTGTCCTTGGGTACAGAACGACTGAGTTCGACAAAATCAGGCTTAGGTGTCGCCGCCATATCCGCGATCGCTTTCCCCGTCAAAGGCAGTTTTGCCCCATCCACTCGCGAACTGACTGGCTCAAAGCTAGGAACCACCAGTTGATCATTCTGCTTGGTCAGCTTGTTATAGAGTTTCTCGGTATTGGGGAAGTTCGCCGCCGGTAAAGTGGGGAAGCGACGATAGGGAACCGTATCTTCACCAAAGACTTGAACATACTCCATGCTGTTCACCATGGCGCTGATAAAGCCTCGGATACCCTGAGACGCCAGAATCTGGTTGTACTTTTGGATTTCCTTTTGATTTTCCGGTGCCCGACCCAAGAAATGCTTGGTGCCCAACTCAATCACCTTGGTGTTGGGGTAAGGCGTGTAGAACTCTTTGATGTAGAGTTCAGAGCATCCTAACC
>CAZNNK010000718.1:0-3973 GCA_964574085.1 uncultured Coleofasciculus sp. | reverse complement strand
CATCTCCCCCATCTCCCCCATCTCCCCCATCTCCCCCATCTCCCCCATCTCCCCCATCTTCCTCCACACCTCGGCTAAACGCCGATATCTTCATTCCAGAGTTGGGGATGCTGTTGGATAAAATCGCTCATCATCTGTTGGCACTCCTCCAGATTCAAATCAATAACCTCGACGCCGTGGGATTCCATAAAATCCCTAGCACCAGCAAAGGTGTTCGACTCGCCAGCAATCACCTTTTTAATCCCAAATTGCACCACAGCCCCGGCGCAGAGGTAGCACGGCATTAATGTAGAGTAAAGGATTGTGTTGTTATAGTTGCCGATTCTGCCCGCATGACGCAGGCAATCAATCTCAGCGTGGGTCACGGGATCATTATCTTGAACCCGCTTATTATATCCCTGACCAATAATCTGACCCTCTTTGACTAACACCGAACCAATAGGAATTCCCCCTTCCCGGAGTCCCTGTTTGGCTTGAGCGATCGCAGCTGCCATAAACTCATCCATAATCTTGCTATCCTAGAATTCCCTAAATTTCTCTAGAATAATACGTCTCCAGGATTTTCTCCGGATTGAGTGATCAGAATTTGGGAGATGAAGAAAGACATTCTGAACCACCATTACCGATTTCACAAAAGGAACAAAAGGGTGGCGGGGATATCAACCCCTAGTCCATCGGTTCAGTCATCGGTCATCATCATAGTTGAGTGAATTAACATCTCATCAGCAATTGGGAGTGAATATGAAATACGGAATTGATATCGGACATAACTGCCCTCCAGATACTGGTGCTAGCAATATCAGAAAAGAAGATGATATGACCAAGGCGGTGGGAACGAGAGTGATCTCGAAGCTCAAATCCCTGGGTCATCAAGTGGTAGACTGTACCCCGAGTCGCGCTTGGAGTGTCAGCAATTCCCTACAGCAACGGTGTAATACAGCGAATAACAATCGCGTCGATCAATTTATATCCATCCATTTTAATGCCTTTAACGGCAACGCTAAAGGCACAGAAGTCTTTGCCGTCAGCAATGCGGGGAAGGATATGGCGAAACCTGTATTAAATAATATTGTTGAGTTAGGATACTTTAATCGCGGGATTAAAGATGGTTCCCATTTGTACGTCCTCCGAAATACAGCGATGCCCGCGATTCTGGTTGAGTGCTGTTTCTGCGATAATCAAGAGGACATGGATCGCTACGATGCCGAAGCTGTGGCAAATGCAATTGTCACAGGATTAACCGGACAAACAGTATCACCGACGATTCCCCTTTCCCAAAATCCAATTGTTGACCTTCAAAAAGCCTTAAATCGACTCAAAATCAGAAGTCCCAAAGGTATACCATTAAAAGAAGATGGTTCCAACGAAGCGGATACTACAGCAGCACTCAAAACCTTTCAGGCGATCGTTGGTGTTACACCCACAGGTACTGCTGATGCTAAAACCTGGCAAATCATTAATCAAATCTTAGCCATGCCAGTGTTGCGAGAAAACCATGCTACAGGATCTGTGGTCAAATATGTACAACGTCGTGTCGGGGCGACACCCGATGGAGTATATGGTCCAGCGACAGCCGCCGCCGTTAAACGATTCCAACAACAACAAGGGATCACGGCTGATGGTATTATTGGTCCCCAAAGTTGGAGCAAAATACTAGCTGATTGAGTCAACCCGTCGAGAGTAGGGGTTTGGTGACCAAACCTCTACTTAATGCAAATCAGCTTCCCACACGCCAATATAAATGCGATCGCGTTCATTGCGTTCAATCACCCCTTTTAAGGGAGAACCGTTGTTGCTGGTGAAACGATAACGATTGGATTGACGCTGATAAACCTGAGTTAATCCCTGGCGAATCTCTGGTGAGAGATTGCGACTCAGCATTTTATCTAAGGTATCTGCCATCGTTTCTAATCCCACAGATTGGGCAAAAGCCACCTCAGTTTGGCGCAAACGCTTAGTATCGCGGTCAAACAGATAACCGAGACTGACGCGATCGCGAATAAAGTCTTCATAGAGTAACGCCTGGGTGTTATGCCACAACCCTTTGGAAAGCTGGGTTGGCGTGCCTAAGGCAGCTTCGACAACTTTTCGAGAGGTTCCTGGTGTAAATCCAGGGATTTTATTGGATAGAGGCGGTTTGGGCGTCTGGTTTTCGGGTGCAGGTGAGGGTGAAGGCGGGGGAGTTGGGGAAGCAACAGGAGATGGGGAAGGAGAGGGGGAGGATAATCCTGAAGGTTCAGAGGCAAACGGCGTAGGGGGATCAGGAGACGGCAGGAGTTCTGGGGATTCTTGGATACGGAATGTGGGATCAGGTGGGGAGAGGGGTGGTGGTGATTCCGGGTTCACCAGTTTAGGCGGTGGAGTTGGCGGAGGTGAAGAGGTTGGGGGCGGTGTAGGGGAGGGCAGAGGGGTGTTTCCAGAGGAAGCGGATACTGATTCTGAGGGTGACGGGATGCGATTGGAGGGTTCTAATACACGGTTTAAACCCCAGCCAATCGCCACAGCACTCAGAAGTAAGCCGCCAGCAATTAAACCGCCGAAGCGCCGAGAGGGTTGTTCCTCCTCTGTTTGCAGGGGTTTTCTGCGGATGGGAACGGTTGGCGGAACCGCTGGTTTACGGGTAGAAGGGACAGGTTCGCTAGCACTAGAAAGGGATAATGTGGGTGTCGCGATCGTTGTCGGATGGGCGTTTAACGCTTCCAGCATCTCCTTAGCATCCGCAAAGCGATCGCGCGGGTGAAAGCGAATCGCCTGATCAATCACCGTAGCTAAATGAGAGTGACAATTGGGCGCATCCCGACGCCATAAAATTTCGCCCGTGCGGGTATCGGTTTCTAAGGTTTGTGGTAATTTCCCCGTAAGCAAAAATACTGCAATTAAGCCCAAACTATACAGATCACTAGCATAGCGAGGACGTCCTGCCGCTTGTTCGGCTGCCATAAACCCTGGTGTACCAATGACAATCGATGGGGTGGTGTTGGCTTGGGAATGAACAACCGTTTTAATCGCTTCTTTCACGGCACCAAAATCAATCAGCACAGGTAACCCGTCTCGCTGCCGCACAATCACATTATCGGGTTTAAGATCTCGGTGAACAATGTGACAACTGTGGACATAATCCAGAACAGGCAACAGACTCAGCAAAATAGCCTTGACTTGACCATCATTCAGCCGACCTTCCCGGTCTACAATTTGAGTCAGGGTATCCCCTTCAATCCATTCCTGAACCAAGTAAAATTGTCCAGATTCGGAAAAATAAGCAAATAATCGGGGAATTTGAGCGTTATTTTCACCTAACTCTTCTAAAACCGCTGCTTCCCGCTGAAATCGCTCTTTTACTTGCTGATAGGTTTGGGGATCATGAGTCATGGGTTTAAGCTGCTTAATCACACACTTACGTCCCGAAGGCATGTAAGTATCTTCAGCGAGAAAGGTATTTCCAAACCCACCTGCCCCCAGCGTCTGGAGGATACGATAACGATTATTGAGCAGCGTTGGCGTCATGAGCGATTTAGGCAAGCTGTTTATGAATGATGAATATGAATTATGATATCTTAAGCAACTCTAATTATTCCTAGAAACCGGGTTTCTCGTGAGGATGACAACATCATATCAACCTTTCACTCAAAGAAACCCGGTTTCTTGACCGATGTCTTGTTTCTATTCAAAAATTAAATGCTGTATCATCGCCATCGTAGGTTCTTGGGCTTGATATTCGTTATTGGAGTCAAATAGCTGTTTGAGGGCATTTATTTTTGGCAATGTACCCTGTCGTAATTTCGCGTAGTCTTGATAACTGGAGAATTCCCAATCTCTTGGATGGTTAACGAAGCCAGCCTTGACCGGATTCTGATGCACATAGTAAACCAGTTGCAAAAGATAGTTTTCTTGATCGACGACAACGGATTGGAAGCGCCCTTGAAAGAGAGATCCTGTTCTGTGATAGCGCTTATTGATAGCTTTTGTGTAGGAG
>CAZNNK010000717.1:0-3974 GCA_964574085.1 uncultured Coleofasciculus sp. | reverse complement strand
CCTGTTGCCTGTTGCCTGTTGCCTGTTGCCTGTTGCCTGTTGCCTGTTGCCTTTTAGCGATTGAGGTATCCCAATTTAAATGCCGAACAGCTTAGGTGAGTAGGTTAGTGGAAAGAAACCCAACTCTATTAAGTTCTCTAGCTATTCCTCAAACCCTTACATATCTTTTCCTTTTAAACGACCTTGTCTAACTTCAGCTTCTGAACTATCTGCATAAATACTCGCGGTAATCACGCGATTCGTGACCTCCTCTAAATAGGAACACAGCGTCTCATTCAGTTCCTGAAATTCGGGCCTCAGGGTTTCATTTACAAAGCTAACGGGAACACGAGCCATCACTGTGGTATATTTTTGCCGATAATAGCGATAGGGTTCAATCCCGTAGCGACGTAATAAGGCTAAAAATAGCTTCTTTGACCACATATCCGTTAACGTGAATTTGTATTCCACCGGGGGATCAAGCTTTTGCACATCGCTGAGTTTTTCACGGATACGTTCCAGAGCATTCGCCGCCGCTACTTTTTCCCCTGTCGTGGTTGCACCTGCAAATAAGGCTTCAATGCGTTGTAGTTTTTCAGCCAGCTTTTGTTCTTCTGTCAACATGGTTCCTTCATGGCTTCAAGTCGAGTTGACCTTAGATTGCTAATATATCACTAAGTAGTCGGACTTTCATTAAAGTTAACGGTTGAGATTCGGGAACAGGGAACAGGCAACAGGGAACAGGCAACAGTAAGGGTTTGAGGGCAATTCACTTGCACTTAATACAGTACCGTTTTCTTTTGTCCGACTACTTAAGGGCTTAGAGATTTGATGGTGTCAATAGATTTAACTGGATAACAGAGGAAACTTTTTTCCCGTACTTAGCAAATCCGCAAACGCCTCAGCCGATAAGGGCGGACTAAACCAATAGCCTTGGATTTCATCACAGTGATGTCCTTTGAGGAAATTCAATTGACTGAGCGTCTCCACTCCTTCGGCTACAACTTTTAACTTGAGACTACGAGCCATTTGTAAAATTGCTGTGGTAATCGCTTCATCACGGCTATCTTCAGTTAATTGACAGACAAAAGAGCGGTCGATTTTTAAGACATCAAAGGGGAATTTTTTTAACTGACTTAAGGCAGAATAGCCCGTGCCAAAATCATCGATAGAAATACGAATCCCTAAAGACTTAAATCGCTTTAATGTCGCGATCGCGGATTCGGGATTTTGCACTAATGTACTTTCGGTTAGTTCTAATTCTAAATAATGGGGATTCAATCCCGTTTCGTTGAGGATGTCTACGACGAAGTTGCTTAAATTAGACTGATTAAACTGACGCGGTGATAAATTCACAGCAATTCGTAAGGGATAAATTCCCTGATCTTGCCAGACTCGCGCTTGCTGACAGGCTTGTCTGAGTACCCATTCGCCTAGTGGCACAATTAGTCCAGTTTTTTCGGCTAAGGGAATAAATTCAACGGGCGAAATAATCCCCCGTTGGGGATGATTCCAGCGCACTAAGGCTTCCGCCCCCTCAATCTGTCCGGTGAGCAGATTGACTTTTGGTTGATAATAAAGCTGAAATTCTTGCCGTTCTAAGGCTTGACGCATTTGGGTTTCTAGCTCAAACGCTTCTTGAGATTTTGCGCCAATTGAGGCAATGTAAAACTGATAGCGACGATGTCCCGGTTGTTTGGCTTCTTCTCTGGCAACACTAGCATGTCTAATCAGGGTGTCGAGATCTCGACCATCACGTCCTAAAATGGCGATACCAATGTAGGCAGATAGGAAGATTTGATGGGAGTCTACCTGAAACGGCAAATCAAATGCCTTTAACAAGGTTTCGACAATTTGAATACGCTCAGGTTTGTGATAACTTCGACTCAAGAGAATGATAAAATGATCACTACCGATTTGGGCGATCGCATCCTGCTGTCCTAACTGACGGTGTAAGCGTTCGACAACGGCTTGGAGTAATTGATCACCAATGGCAAGTCCTAGGGTATTGTTGAGTTGGTTGAGTTGTTCAATTTCCAACGACAAGAGAAAAATCTGGAGTTTACCCTGATTTCCTTGGGTCTCTAGCTGATTAAAGCGTTTCTGGAGTAACCGACGATTGGGCAGATTGGGATTGATGATAGACTGCTGTTGGCGTAATTTTACCTTTTGTAATCGCGCTGCGATCGCACTGAGGATTTGGGCGCGAGTAAAGGGCTTGGTCACATAATCATCCGCCCCCAATGTCATACCCTGGCGCATATCCGCCTGTTTTGTCTTGGCGGTGAGGAAGATAAAGGGAATCGTCGCCGTTGAGGGGTCTTGTTGTAGGATCTGGAGTACACCATAACCATCCAATCCCGGCATCAGGATATCGCAAATAATCAAATCAGGTTGTTTGGTTTGAGCCAATCTCACCCCTGTGTTACCATTATCGGCACTGAGCGTCTCGAATCCTTCCGCGTTCAGGAGTTTAAGTAGATTCCTGTGAATGGCTTTTTCGTCTTCAATTACTAAAATCGTCGTCATGACTATAGCTCGCTGGATATCTCGCCCAATGGGAGCAAGTTGGAAAACGAGGCGAGTATTATCGCTTTCCTGTTGAACAGGTTAGAAGTTAGGAGGTAGAATCCAATCCTGGTAAAATGTTGGGCTTGTCAAAGCCAGGAAAAATGATGACTTAGATGTTCGTTGATGGTTATGTACTGTATTTTAAAATTAAACAGTTAAAACCCATAGAAATTCATTGATATTTGTTACTATTTTTTCTTTTTGTAGAGAAAATAATGGAGTTTTGATTGTGATTCTTTGATGACCCCAGACGTGGATAGTTGTCGCCGTTTTTAGGGAAAAGGCGCGAGTTCCGATTCTCATCTCTAGTCCCAGTCTGCTGACTCTGGCATTTTTCCTTGGCGATCGCCTATCAAGGGTAAGCGAACCGTAAACGTCGTACCCACACCAATGTCACTGGTTACGTCGATTTCACCGTGGTGCAGATCAACACATTGTTTAACAATAGCTAACCCCAATCCCGTCCCCGCGATCGCACCCACATTGTTTCCCCGATAGAAAAAATCAAATAGGTGGGGTATATCCTCCGAGGAAATACCAATTCCCTGATCCTGAATTTCAAAGCAAGCCTTCTCTCCCTCACGGGTGAGGCTGAATCGAATCGTACCGCCCACGGGAGAATATTTAATCGCATTGGATAGCAAGTTCGACAGGAGTTGGCGCAGTAGTTTTTCATCCACCATTGCGGGTAAACACGTCACTTGACTGACAAAGGCGAGGGTACAGGCTTGATTCTGATCATGGGTTAAATGTTTGAGCGTTAAACCCTGCTGAACGTGAGTGACTAACCGTTGACAAAAGTCATGAAGTTCCACAGGGGTGGGAGTAAAGGGGAGTTGTTCCCCATCAGCCGTACCGACAAACTGCATATTTTCCAGCAATTGCAGCATTTGTTGTACCGTTTCCTGAATCAGATGCAACTGTTCCACTTGTTCTGCTTTTGTCCATTGGTAATGTTCCAACAATTCAGCCGTAGACAGAATCGTCGTCAGGGGGGTACGGAATTCATGAGCAGTGATGGATAGAACCTGAGATTTTAAGTCTCCCCGTTGTTTTTCTTGAGCTAAAGCCTGAAGAATTTCGGCGTCTGCTGGCTGAGATTTGTCCATTGCTGACTTGAGTTGAGGGTGTTCCGAGAGACTCTCTTGTGGCTGTTGTGCTGACGCTGATGTTGAGGAGGGTGTATGAGTGAGAATTTGCTCAACACCCATCACAATCAAGGTTTCAGGAGAAATGTCCAGGCGAGTTGCTATATCCTGCAACTTCACCCAATGGTCATCGGTAAGAGTAATCGCGATCGTTTGCATCTCAGGTTAGTGATTGAGATGCTACCAGTTTAGCTTTGAGGATGGGGAGCTGGGGGAGATGAGGGAGATGGGGAAGATGGGGGAGATGGGGGAGATGGGGGAGATGGGGGAGATGGG
>CAZNNK010000716.1:0-3976 GCA_964574085.1 uncultured Coleofasciculus sp. | reverse complement strand
CTGTCTTCCTTGTCTTACCTGAACCGCAATCTTAAAAAACCTACCCTTGTGAGCTGGGGGTGAGGGGGTTGTGGCTTGCGCCCTCACATCAGAACAAAGGGCGACCCGACCCAATTGAAACGACGAACGTTGTTCATTGATGCAGGCGGGTCGCCCCTACAAGCGCTGATATTACCAATAACTAACATAAACGAATGACAAATGACGAAAGACCAAGAATTACTGAATATCTACGGTTCACCCCTGTATGTTTATCAAGGCGATCGCCTACGGGATACAATTCGTTATATTACTTACGCTGTCCCCTATCCGCGCACTCGGTTCCAGTTTGCCAGCGTGACCAATGGTAATATTGCGTTGCTGCAAATCTTCCAGCAAGAAGGGTGGGGACTTCATGCCAATACACCTGGAGATATCTATTTAGGTTTAAAGGCGGGATTTGCCCCGGATAAAATTGTTTACAGTGGCAGTAATTTAAATTATCCAGAAATGGAGCAAGTTCTCCACTGGGGAATTACAACCTTAAATTTAGATAGTATTTCCCAATTAGATTTATGCTGTCAAGTCTATCACGCCTTAAATTCTAAATTACCCCGATTAAACTTAGGATTACGGTTAAATGTACCCGAATTAACTGGGGATAGCCGCATCGGGGTTAGACCCGAAGAATTCCCCGATGCGCTGAAAATAACCCAATCAGCCGGATTACAACTCAAGGGTATCCATTTCTATCGCGGAACTGGAACCAATGCTACCAAAGCCTTTACCCAAGTGATTGATTCCTTATGCGAGATTGGTCAACAATTACCCGATTGGGACTATTTAGACTTTGGCGGTGGATTTGGCTATCCTTATCAGGGAAATGGCGTCGCCTTTGATTGGCAAGGATTTGGTCAGGCGATAACCCAGAAACTAGAGACAATCGGCAGCCCCATAGACTTAATTATAGAACCTGGACGTGCCGCGATCGCCGGATGTGCGTCCTTGTTAGCGAAAGTCGTTTCTGTCAAGTGGCAAAATGGGAAACAAATTGTCGGCGTCGATACCACCGTGGCGAATTTATCTGTTCCTTCGGTACATGGTGGCTATCGAAAAATTGTCAGTTTCACCGATACCCAGGGTGAACTGTATCCCACTAATGTGTGTGGAAATACAACCTATTCACGGGATTACTTGGGACGCAACTGTCAACTCCCCGCTTTAAAAATTGGAGAGACTATCGCGATTCTCGATAGCGGCGCTTATGGATACGCCATGTCGTCCCATTTCTTACACCGTCCGCGTCCGGCTGAGGTTTTAGTCGAACAGGGAACTCATCGATTAATCAGAAAACGGGAAGATTATAGTGTTTTGTTAAATAATCAGTTATTTGCTTAATTTCCCAGGTGCGTAGGGGCGCACGCTCCGTGCATTGGTGTCAACTTAAGCGGAAAACCCAAGCAATACCTTGACTCTACCCCACCCTAACCCTCCCCTTATCAAGGGGAGGGAACATTTCCCCCCTTAGCAAGGGGGGACTAAGGGGGGTTAAGATTAAGGCGACGAGATTCAAAGTCTTACAGGGAAAAGTTTTCACCTTAAGTTGACACGGGTGACTGACGTGCGCCCTTTACCTAATGTGTGCCTTAGTCAACCTCAAGATTATATTTTTTTAACGCAGAGGGACGCAGAGATTGACGCAGAGGGACGCAGAGGAATGGAGAGGAATGGAGAGTATGTGAGTGAATTTTTTAGCCAATTACAGAAATAGTTAAAAATACAAATTGCCTAATTATGAAATGTATTCAATGCCAAACCGACAATAATCTTAAAGATCGCACCGCCAATCAAGGGCGATGTAAAAACTGTGGACATCCCTTTGTCTTTGAACCCACAACGATGGGTCAAACCAAATTCACTGATCCATTTTTTGCCAAAGCCATTTCGGATCTATCAGTAAACGGGACTCTATACTTTACTCCTAAACAATTATACTACCTCATCGACAAGCGACTTAAACGCAAGGTGAATAATCTGGCGCTGCAAATATTTGCCTTGATTTCAAGTTTTATTATTCCTTACATCGGGATTCCGCTATTGATTTTTGCCTGTTACAGAATCAGCAATTCTGCCAATACGTCCCGAAAAATCCGTAATCGCAATGCCCGATTCTTACAAATTATTGGTGGATTTCTTCTCGTTTATGGAATTTTATCCCTTTTCCTCTCTCCTGTAGGGGGTAGTGGAAGTGATTGGCTGATTTTTTTCCAATTCGCGATAACCATTATTATCGGGATGTTATCGTTCTATTTAGGAATTCGACAGTCGCGTCGTCAAAGTACATTGTCCCAAACTTTTTCCGTCACACCTAGTCAATTCCAAAGTTGGTTAGAACGTTGGCAACAAATTAATGGTACAGTTGAGCAACTTTTACCTCCTCCGAATCAGGAACGTTTACCCACATCCATTAATCCGGATATCACCGCCTATAGTTTTGACCGAGTTGTTGTTTGTGATAGTGCGACAATTGCTCAACTGCTGATTGCTAATAATTTTCACTTTGAAAATAACTGTGCCGTGTTAAGTATTACCGGATATCCTCAAGGCATTTTTTCAACGGTATTAGACATGCTTAGACGCAATCCCGAATTAAAGGTTTACGCCCTGCATAATGCCAGTCCTCACGGGGTTACTCTGATTCATCAACTGCAAACGAGTCCCAATTGGTTTGCTGATAGTACCGTCACGATTTATGATTTAGGATTACTGCCGCGTCATGTCTTAAATAGTCGCAATCTTTTTATTCAATCCTCCCCACA
This sequence comes from uncultured Coleofasciculus sp., assembly GCA_964574085.1. Classification (GTDB taxonomy): domain Bacteria; phylum Cyanobacteriota; class Cyanobacteriia; order Cyanobacteriales; family Coleofasciculaceae; genus Coleofasciculus. Next base: position 1,178 of record CAZNNK010000716.1, on the reverse strand, counting down.
GTCAGCAGAAGAGGCGGAACAATTAGGGTTAGTGGCACGATTAGACTTATCAGGTGAGGAATTTGCCTGGTTAAAATCCGGGAATTTTGTCGAGTTGGAATCGTTTACACCGCAACGGCTATTACAGATAGTGACTCAAGGAATTAGCCGGAGTCAGATTAGCACAGGGGGGAGAGATTCAGTCTTTATAGATGTTGAGAGTGATAGTAGTAGTGATGTTTATTTGCTTGCATCCGACAGTTTTGGTTGAAAATTATAAGTGGGTGGACACAATTAAAGTTAACGGTTGAGATTAGGCAACAGGCAACAGGCAACACCTGAATACACAATTTAAATGGGTCTTAGCTTAACTAGACCAGCGCTTTAGTCCCACATCTCCCTATCCACCGTTTAACCTATAAGAACGGGAAGTCTCTTCGGAAGACATCAACGTGAAGCGAATCATCCTTTTACTGCAAGTTCTCACTTCAGTTACAGTAATCACGGTCAATAGTATCGTGCTGTACCAGTTCCTGCATCGCTCTGGTTGTATAGCCCTGAAATTCGACTTCAAAGACGCCACTCGCTTCAAAGATACAGCCGTTGAGTTTGGCGATTAAACCCACGCTGTAATTTAATTCAGCGTTGGGATACACAACTCCCCTAGGTCAATTTTACGGGATTCGATGTTCCTAAAATTGACATTTAACGGTACACCTCTAACCATTAAATGTTGTATAATAGTGGTATGCTGACATTTAACTATCGCTACCGAATCTATCCGGATGCCACTCAACAACAACGGTTGATTGAATGGATGGAAATTTGTCGCCGTGCCTACAACTATGCATTGGGGGAGATAAAGGATTGGTGCAATAGTCGTAAATGCTTGATTGATAGATGTTCTTTAGAAAAAGAGTATATCATTCCAGCCGATGCCACATTTCCCGGTGAAATACAGCAGCTTAACAATTTGCCTAAAGCTAAGAAGGAATTCCCTAAATTAAAAGAGGTTCCTTCCCAAGTCCTTCAACAAGCGATTAAGCAACTGCATAGAGGCTGGGATTACTTTAAGGTTTGCGGGTTCGGCTTTCCCCGATTTAAAAAGGTTGGGCAGTTTAAGTCGTTACTGTTTCCTCAATTCAAGGAAAATCCTGTAACTGAATTACTAATGAGGTTACCCAAAATAGGGGCAATCC
>CAZNNK010000715.1:0-3992 GCA_964574085.1 uncultured Coleofasciculus sp. | reverse complement strand
GTAGAGTGTCGGGTGTAGGTTGGGTAGAGCGATCGCGAAACCCAACAGGTTAACTGGCAATTGGGTTACTACCGATATGACACAGCTAAAATTGTGGACTCGACTTTACCATTGAATCGGGCGCAAAGCTTTGCGCCCCTACCAAGCTGACTTTTCCCTATCAACAAATGACCAATGACAAAGGACAATTAAGACCTTGTAGCACCCGTCGGAATTGGCTCCTCTTGTTCTTCTTCTAATTCTTCATCTTCAAAGGCGTCTTCGTCTTCGTCTTCATACTCCAGTTCAATATCCTCCTCAACCTCAGTAGCGCTGACTGGAATCGACGACTCAGCACCGTTGATAATTGCCCCTAGTAGCGGTGATGGCTCGGTTTCGGTTAATTCTTGAGCTGCCAGATTCAGGATCGATTTCTCGCTGTAACCTGGTCGGGTGACGAGTACCATCCCATCGACTATGGGTTCAAGCAACAGGGTGTCATTAGATAGGGAGAGTGCTGGACTATCAATGACCACAAAGTCAAAGCGACCGCGAGCATCCGTGATAAGCTGTTGGAATTCGCGCGATTCTAGGATAGCAGCGGCTTGTTTTTGGGGTCCGGGACTGGGTACGATATAGAGATTTTCAATATTCGGCGCTAATTGAATACAGGCAGTCTTAGAGCCGTAGTAGGGTAAGGGTTGGGTCTTGGCTTCCGGTTCAGGGGTAACGTGGTGGAAATGGGCGTGGGAGGATGAGCGCAAATCGGCTTCAATTAATAGAGTACGCTTACCCGCATGAGCTGAGGCGATCGCTAAATTATAAGCGGTGGTGCTTTTTCCCTCTCCGTTAACCGTGCTGGCGATTAACACCACTTTCAAGGATTTATTCTCCCCACTACAGAGCTTACTCCGGAACCGTTCGTATACCTCTAAATAGGGTGAACTTGACTTGAGTAAAATACCCGTTTGTCCCCAATCTGGGTCAATGCTCATCACCACAGGCAATTCTGCCAAGACAGGGACATCATGTTGTGCCAGCAGTTGCTGGATTTCTTTAGCGGCATAGAGTTTGTTGTCTAAGATAGCCAGGATCAGAATCACGCCAGCCGCCGCGATTAAGCCGAAAAAGGTTCCCCCAGCGAGGATGACAATTGGGTTGGTGGATTCTTTCCCGCCTTTCTTCTGGACATTCGGAGGCTGATCAACGCTAAGATAGCTCACGGTTTCCGCTTCGGCGGCTTTGGCATCAATGAGTGATGCCTGTAATCTGTTGTAGAAGTCTTGTTTGAGCTGAAACTGCTGCGCCAAGCGTACTTGCTCAAGCTGTTTGGTGGGAATCTGTTGATAGTCTTGGAGTAGTTCCTGTCCAATTCTTTTGGTCGTTTCCAGTTGATCTTGCAGGGTATCGCGTTGAGTTGATAATGACACCAATGTATCAGCTAACTGTTTCCGGGCGGGATCAAGGCTGCTATCGGCTCGGATTTGCGGCGGGGTTAGCGCTTCACCTCTGCCGTTCCCCTGAATCACCTCAGCGGCTCGTCGTGCCAGCATTGCTTCATAGGTACGTTGCTGTCGCTGTAACTCTTGCACATTTGGGTGTTCGTCTTTATACCCTTGACTCTTGAGCAGTTCTTCCTGAGTTTCAATTTGTTGCAATTGTCCGCGCAAGCCAGCGATGGTGGGATCAGCGCTCAGGGCTGAGTTGGTATAAGCTTGATCCGCCGTCAACCCCAACCGCCTCTGCAAGCTAGCCATCTGACTCTCAATTCCTTCTAGAGTCTGTTGCACTTGGCGTTGCTGTTGTTGGTTGGCATTAATTTGTGCCAGCAAGCTGTTATCTTCCGCTAAGGCTAAGGCAGCGCCTTCAATCCGGTTAAAGGTTTCCAGTTCCGCTTGTGCCTGTTTTAGTTCTTCTTCTGCCTCGGCTGAGCGTGTTTCAATTGACTCAATAATCGCTTGTAGTCGTCCGGTATTAATCAAACGACTTTGCTCGATCATTTTCTGCATCAGCACTTCTACAGTTTTGGCGGCTTGTTCGGGATCATCATCGTTGTAAAACACTCCGATTATTGATGGAATCGCGGCTTCTCCCTCCCCTCCAGACGTGTCGAACTTCAAATCTACATTATCAATGATCTCTTTTGGATTAGCGCCCACAGCGATAGATGTGGCTTTAATCACGTTCTCCTCTAAAAGATTCTCCTTTCCCAGTTGCACCCCCTGCTGCTGAATTTGGGTTCCGGTTTCCGAAAAGGTTCTCACCGGAGGCGTAACGGACAAAATTCCAACCGCTTCGTAAGACACAGCACTGGGAGGAGAGGGCATAATCGCCACAATGCCCGAACCGCCAGTAATTAGCGCAAAAATACCGATACCAATAAATTTATAGCGATCAAGGGCGATTAAATAGCGTTTAATTAAGGGGATAGTCATAGCAATTTAACTGAACGAGTCGTGCAGGCGGAGTCTAGGAGAGGATGCACTGAATGGAGGTATACTAAACTAAGAGAACTTATGTCAAAAGGTCTGTGCTTGTATTCTAGCTCAGCACCTCTGTAAGAGGATAGTGGAAGGGATGCGATCGCGCAGCCATTCAACGAGCAACGTCTTGTCCGGATAACAAATTGCATCTCTTCCCTGCTCCCAGACGTGCCATGGCACGTCTCTACACTCACCACAATGCTGATTCAGCAAGCCCTAGTTATTATCCCCTGAACCAAACACATCTCCGACATTCTCAAAAAAGTTGCGAAATCCCAGAAAATCGCTAAAGGGTCGAGTGACTAAACGCAAAGCATAGTTGATTTTAGCGATAAGGCTACGACCAACCACAATAACATCTTCATTCTGCAAGGGGACATTTTGCGCCAAATCACCCATGAGGACAGCCTTCCCATCAATCTCCTGGGTCACCACCTTACCCCGTTCCGGATCAAACCGCATTAAAGCAATTTCACTTAAATCCGCATCCTCCAAACTTGGCGCTAGCGAGGTCAATGCATCAATAAAATTACTGCCATTGGGCAAATCCAGGTTGCCAATTCGACCAGTGGGATAACTCAAGACTCGCAGCCTAATTTGCGGTGTCGCTAGCGTCGAGCGAGAGGCGAGACTGCGGTCATAATCCGTGGTTGTACCCGTTTCCAATTCCAATACGACAACAGAATCCCCATCCCGGAGACGCACATCCGGTAAGGCTGTCGCATTTTGCAGCGGCGTAAATAAATCAATCTGTTGTTCAATAATCGAATTATCCACAGGAGAACGCCGACGCACGATGACAGTACGCAAGTCAGCCAGATTCGTGGTTCCGCCAGCCGCTTGTAGAGCCGCTGTAAGCTGGGAACCGGGTGCTAGGGAATAATAACCGGGTCGAGTTACTTCACCTGCAATGGTGACTGTAGCGGGACGCAATCCGGCTAAAACCACCGTCACATCGGGATCAACCACAAATTCAGTATACGCGGTGGCTAGTTTCGCTTCAACTTGGTCAGGAGTGAGTCCGAGGACATTAACTTTACCCACCAAGGGAACTAAGACATTCCCTTGTAAATCAATTGTGCCGGAAAAATTCAGGTCAGGAAAGCGTTCCACTGTAACCGCAATGGAATCACCAATACCGAGAACATATTCATTAAATTGAGTATCCGGGACTCTTTGCGGCGATTCTTCTGGGTAACCCAGGGGGGGCGGTGGCGCCAAGGGATCAGGCACATTAATATTAACTCCCTCTGTCGGGCTATTAATGTCTTGTGGAGGTGGCAAGGTGGGAATTTGGGCATGTTCTCTTTGGGGAGTTGATGCTGAAGGTTCTACTATTCTCTGAGATGTTGCCCAAGCGATTGAATTAATTTGCCCTAACCAGCCAATTGCGATTAATGTGCCGACAGTATACCAATTAATTTTAGTCAAAATTATTCCCTCCACATCAGCCAATTATCAGGACGGGTTTAGCCACAATTGTAGGGGCGGGTTTAGGGACAATTGTAGGGGCGGGTTTAGGGACAATTG
>CAZNNK010000714.1:2446-3996 GCA_964574085.1 uncultured Coleofasciculus sp. | reverse complement strand
CCTCTATGCCATCACTTGCTTCTACAGTACAATCGACCTGATCACCGACGCATCTTACGTCACCCTTCCTATCTTCTTCCCCCATGAACTTTACCTTGTGCAAACTAGCCTCAACTGGCTGCAACAAACTATCTGAGAAACTCAAAGCCTTACTCAAGCGAAAAAGTTCAGCTAAAATATCTACAACTCCTAATCGTAACCCCAAATGGCTAAAACTCTTGATGTTACCGGACTCACTCCTGAACAAATCGAGCAGATTCATGGGATGATAGATACATTTAGAGCTATAAATAGACATCAGAATCCATTAACAGAGGCTCAACTGTCAGAATTCGATCCCACTCCGTTATTCTTGGAAAGCGAAATCATACAATCCTTTAGTCGCCGTATGCTCTATGGAAACAGAGCCTAAAATAACTTATCTCTGCATCAATTTATCGACTAATTTGTCAATCATAAGTAGGTGGACACAATTAACGTGAACGGTTGAGATTAGGGAACAGGGAATAGGGAACAGGGAACAGTAAAGGTTTGAGATGGATTTACAAAAATTAATACAGTACCGTTTTCTTTTGTCCGACTACTTAAAACATGATTAAACAGGTTAGCATTAGCAATTCTTGAAAAACCGCAAATCATCTGAACTTGGAAAAATATTAAACAAGATTATAGCAATAATACTGGAATATACGACCGAAAATTTTCAAAATCTTTATCAGTAGTAAAAATACTGTATCCACGATTATGAGCGACTGCACAGATGAGAAAATCAGTATTTGAACCCTGAATACCATTACGACGACAGGTGTTAAAAAATTCTGCGGCTAGTTCATAGTCATTAGTGGTTATCTCTAAGTCTGGAAACGCACGAAGATAGTCTCGTAATTTAACGAACTGTTCTGTGTAGCGAATCCCAGAAAGCACTTCCTGACGAATTGCCCCCAGTAAAACAACCCGTCCATCTGCAATCAAATCTCGCAGCACATTAACAATAGGAGTTCCATCGTTTGGTGTGTTGCGCCGTAATGCAAGTGACCAAACGGAGGTGTCAACAATAACGCTCATCTTGTTTGTCTTTGTTGCTTGTAATCATAATCTTCTTCATAGTCGATCGTTCCAAATAACTCCAAAACTTTCAGTTGTTTGCGACGTTGAATGTATTCTCGTAAAGCTGCTTCAATCAACAGATCTGCTGTTGAATGCTCGCACAATGAAAGTGCTTCTTCAAGAAGCTTTTCGTCAATTTCAAGATTGGTTGCCATGGATTTATCGAGTACAATTAAGGTATGACAATATATTCAATTCTAAGCCAGAGGACAGCCTTAGAAAGTTTTCAAATCTGATCACCGATGTGCGGCTATTCATGGGTTAACGCTTACGACTCGGGTAAATCGGGTTCAACGCCTAACGCTTTAAGTCTAGCTCGTAATTCTGTTACCTGCTGTTGTGCTAGTTCCCGCTGCTGTCGTTCTGTCTCCGCTTGTTTCTGGGCAATTTCCGCCCTCTCCTCTGGCGTGGCGACGAGTTGACCCTCTGGGCTGAAAAAACGC
>CAZNNK010000714.1:0-2346 GCA_964574085.1 uncultured Coleofasciculus sp. | reverse complement strand
GAGCGATCGCGCGTTGCTGCCAAATCCCTTTTTTTGACACTCACCGCCCTATAAGGACGGTGATTCTTTCGTCACAGGGAGGCAGAGTTTAACGTCTTCCAGGACGTAGCCTTTACCCTCGGAAAGCATCTTGACCGTGTGTCCCACGGCTGCAAGTCCTCTAATACGGACTATTTGAGCAGCTGCTACATCCCTATTAGTTGTGTAACCACAATAGTGACATGAATGGACTCGCTCAGATAGGAATTTCTTACCCGTTTCCGTTAGGCATTCCGGGCAAAATTGGTCTAGGAGCATCAGCCGGGATAATGTATTCAGACCGGAGTGAGCAAGCGTTAATCTGACAGCTACGGGACTTAAACCAGTCCTTACGTTCACCTAATGCGTAGTTATACAAACGACGGTTTTGCTCTAACCAATCTTCAAAGATGGCTACCTGATTTCTTGTGGGCTTAAGTTTGAATTCGTAGGTTAGATTAAACACTTTGCATCACCTCCTGACACCATTATACAAGCGTTTTATAAATCGTAAATGCGTTTATTAAAGCCGCCCTAAAAGGGCGGGGCTTTAGACCCAGATTTTCCGGTAATCTTACCTTTTCTCCTTCCCTTCTGCCTTCTGCCCTAGAGCCTTGTCTGCAAGCGGACATGATATCAGGGATTGGGTAGTAGGGGATATCTACCTCATCCTTAAGACTTATTTTAAGATTACTATAAATAGATTATGGCAAGTCTGAGGAAAGTTTCTCTATGCGTTTTGCTCCAAATTCTACACCCTTGACTCGCCAGCACTGGTGGCTTGTCATTATCTTATCTGGATTAGCCCTAATTTTAGCTCATGGGTTGGCACTTCTCTATCAGGTGCAACCGGGACTATCGCTGGGGTTTTTCCCTTCCGGAGTCGCGATCGCACTGACGTTCTGGTATGAATGGATAGGACTTATCTTAACCGGAATCACCTTATTCGTCATCGCCCCGTTTTGGGGACATGGTGATTGGACAGGTTGGCTCAGATGCACTGATATAATCGTTCCCCTGATAACTTGGCTTCTTTACCGCAAAGTTTGGCACGGTTCACTGTCACTTAAACGCCGATCTGATGCGGTTGTCTTTATTGCCAGTGCTATCATCGCCGCCTCTTGCACTGCCGCTACGGTTCACAGTCTCGGTTTGCTGGCTTGGGGTAAAATACCGCCATCTACTCTACTCCAACACTTATCATACAACGGGTTAGGACAAGCAATTGGTATCCTCGCCGTAGCGCCAACGGCTCTTTTATTTCTCACCCGATTCTGGCAAAATCAAGGTTGGCTTGCCATTTCAGACCAAGAAAATTCCTCTGTTTGCAACCTCTCGCTACATCAATGGCTGGAACTTTTGGCACTGGGGTTCTTGAGTACCTGTCTCGCGACCCTCACCGTTTGGGCAACCTTTGATTCCGGCTTGACATTTGAGCGATTATTGTTTATTAGTTTTCTACCCATTCTTTGGGCAGCTATCCGTTTTGGTGCGATGGGTGGGATGCTTTTAGTCAGCTTTTCTATCGGGGTGACGCTATTAAATTACCTGATTTTTTATCCTAGTGCCCTCTCCCTGTCCCCATTGCCCATTTCCGCCAACATTTTATCGCTGCACCAACTGAGTCTACTCATGCAAGGTATTGTCAGTTTACTCCTGGGAGCGGCGATCGCACAACCGGAAACCCTTACCACCAAACCTGCGGCATATAGCGACTCTCCCACTCGCGCTCAACTCAATGCTTTATTAACCAAAGCCTATACTCGCTTACAAGAATTTAACCAAAAATTGCGCCAGAGTGAAGAACGATTTCGTACCTCTGTGGAAAATATGCTGGATTGTTTTGGTATTTATACGGCAATCCGCGATGAATCGGGTGAGATTGTTGATTTTCGCATCGATTATGTTAATGCCGCCGCTTGCCGTGATAACTTTTTCAGTAAACAAGAGCAAATTGGTCAGTCGTTATGCCACCTCTTCCCGGCTCATCGGGAAACTGGACTATTTGGGGAATACTGTCAAGTGGTGGAAACGGGTGAACCCTTAATTAAAGAATCCCTGATTTACGAAGATAATTTTGGTCAACAACGCCTGTGTCGCGCTTATGATATCCGGGCGAGTAAGTTAGGAGATGGCTTTATCGCCACTTGGCGGGATATTACCGCAGATAAGCAGATTGAAGCCGAACGTCAACACTTGGCGCATCAGGTGCAGCAGCAGGTGGGACTGTTACAGGGGATTCTGAGTGCGTCTGTGGATCACATTTACCTGTATGACCGTCACGGGAAATACCTCTACGTTAGTGTATCAGCCGCTAAAGCGTTAGGA
>CAZNNK010000713.1:0-4001 GCA_964574085.1 uncultured Coleofasciculus sp. | reverse complement strand
TTTTATTTCAACTCACACTCTGGCAGAAACCTATTCTGTCCTTACACGTCTTCCTATTCAGCCGCGTCTTACTCCCGCGCAAGCCCAAAGCATTACTACAGATATTTCACAACATTTGAATATCATTCCCCTATTCTCCGAGGATTATCTTGCTGCGATTTCTCGCATGGCTACTATCAATCTCCCTGGCGGTGGCATTTTCGATGCTCTAATTGCCCAAGCTGCGCTGAAAGCCAAGGTAGATATTCTCCTAACATTAAATCCTAACCACTTTACCCGTCTAGGAGACGCGATCGCAACTCTTGTACAAGTTCCTCAATAGGCATGGGGGGTTAGATGACTTGTACCGATTCTACCTGGGGAGCCTCGCGATCGCGCCTACATAGAACAGTTCTACTACTATTATAGAGAGACGTTGAGGTGGGAAAATCGTGATGCCAGTGCCAGAAACGAATCAACAGACACCAATACCTACACCCAACCTCTACGAAACCGATTTTTATGCTTGGACGCAGGAACAAGCGTCGTTACTCCGTCAACAGCAGTGGAATCAGCTTGATTTAGGCAATCTGATTGAGGAGATTGAATCCTTGGGGAAACAGCAACGCCAGGAATTGCGAAATCGGTTGAGGGTGCTGATTGGACATTTGTTGAAATGGGAGTACCAACCGCAACGCCGGAGTCGGAGTTTACTGGCGACGATTCGCGTACAGCGCCGTGATACGCTAGAGTTTCTCAAAGACAATCCAAGCCTAAAGCCTTACCTTGAGGATGCATTGGTTTTAGCTTACGAGAACGGTAGAGATCTGGCAATGGGAGAAACTGACTTGCCAGAACAAACCTTTCCCCAGACGTGTCCCTATAATTTAACAGAAATTTTAGATGATAAATTTTATCCGGGTGAACCGAGTGAGTTGGTAAATGAATGGGAGGGAGAAAACGAATCATAATAATAATAATGTAGGTTTTGAAAACACCAGTCAATCCAACAGCCTCCTCATTATATAAATATAAGAGAGGAATTCTATGATTATAGATAGTGTTGAAATTAAAGGTTTTTGGGGAACGAAAAAAGCATCGGCTATTATTAACCAAATTGAAACAAAAAGCATTAAATGTTGCTAAAGAAACTGTGAAGCTACTTTAGCAAGATTCGGCACGTTGACTTGTTCTATTTTAAACCGACTTCACTAATTTACAGCCGTTTACAAGAGTTACGATCACACCAGATTGATATAGCTGAAGTGGTGGAATGTGTTGTATAGGTTTTCTGGGCGCAAGCCTTGCGCCCCTACAAGGTCACTAAACGAATATTAGAATGGATTGAAACTCTTATCCAGTCGTCTTTAGACGACTTGAGCTTTTAGCCTTGGGTTTAAACCCAAGGCGGTTTAATTCAAATCCCTAATCTGGTGTCTTCTACCTATTGCAGCTTCCATGAGTAAAGCCAAACCCATCACCTCCCCCTACAAAGTTGGGGGTCATCTCCCACTCAACGCCCCTAGCTATGTGGTGCGACAGGCGGATACGGAACTCTATCAGGGGTTAAAGGCGGGTGAGTTTTGTTATGTTCTCAATTCCCGCCAGATGGGTAAAACCAGTTTGCGGGTGCGGGTGATGCATAAGCTGCAAGGGGAGGGTTTTGCTTGTGCGGCGATTGATTTGACTAAAATCGGTTCCCAGGATATCACCGCCGATCAGTGGTATGCGGGGATGATGAGACGCTTGGTTACCAGTTTTCCGGCGCTGCGGGGGTTTAACTTGAGGGCGTGGTTGCGCGATCGCGAATATCTACCCCCTATCCAACGCTTGAGTGAGTTTATCGAACAAGTGCTGCTGGAGTCTATCCCCCAAAAGGTGGTCATTTTTATTGATGAAATTGATAGTATCCTTAGTTTAAACTTTCGCACCGATGATTTTTTTGCGGTGCTGCGGGCTTGTAATGAATATGATCGGCTGACGTTTGCTTTATTTGGGGTGGCGACGCCAGCGGATTTAATTCAAGATAAGAAACGGACGCCGTTTAATTTAGGTCGTGCGATTGAATTGCATGGGTTTAAATTAGCTGAAGCCCAACCCTTAGCTGCTGGATTAGCTTATAAATCTAGCCAAGCCCAAAGGATTTTAGCCGCTATTTTAGACTGGACAGGGGGACAACCCTTTCTCACTCAAAAACTCTGTCATTTAGTTATCAATAGCGACTCCTCCCCGACGCCCGGAAACGAAGAGGAATGGGTAGGGCAAATTGTCCAGCAGCGTATCCTGGAAAACTGGGAAGCTACTGATGAACCCCCCCATCTGAAAACCATTCGCGATCGCCTGTTCCGAATTGGACAGCGAAATCGGGGACTTTTGGGGCTTTATCAGCAAATTTTACAACAGGGGGAGGTTCACGCCTGCGATAGTTCGGAACAACGGGAATTATGTTTATCTGGGGTGACGATTAAGCAGGGGGGAAAACTGCGCGTCTGTAATCGTATCTATGCTGCCATTTTTAACTACAGTTGGGTGAACAAAGCTTTAGCCGATTTGCAGGCTAGCTTTGAGCAAATTGTTACTCAGCAAGAACAAAAACTGCTGTCCATGCTAAGTTTTATGGAAGGCAAGGATTTTGCCGATATCCTCCATGAAATTTTAGGCTCAGTTACCCTAAAAATGGGAGAAGCCTTGAGCGTGGATCGGACGACGATTATCTTTATTGATGATCAGCAAAATCAGATCTGGTCGATTATTGCCCGGAATGAAGGAAAAACCTTTCCTGATATTCAAATTATTACCAATAAAGAAACCGAAGCCCGCTTGACAAACTTTAAGAAATTTAGTGAGATTCCTTTTAACTTTCGCCAAGAGAACCCCAACACCATTCCCGATCAACTCAATCAAGCATTTTTCTACTCGATGAAGAAAAGAAGGAATTTTGGTCAATTGTGGCTGAAGATGAGGGGAGTGGTTCCCTAGAAATTCGCATGAGTGCGGATAAAGGAATTGTCGGGGAAGTCGCACGGTTCAAGCAAACGATTAACATTCCTTTTGACTTCTATGATGATCCGCGATCGCAGATGGCAAAGGAACAGGATAAAAGAACCGGATATCGGACGTATACTATGTTAGCGATTCCTCTTTTAAATGACCAAGGGGAGTTAGTCGCTGTTGTTCAGTTACTCAACAAATTAAAGCGGGTAGCTAATCCCACAGCAGCGTTATCGGAACGCATCGATAAACAAGGATTTAGCCGCACCGATGAAGAACGATTTGCCGAAAATGCCCCTTTAATTCAAATGATTCTAGAAAGCTTCCGTTCCTATCATAAAACAGCACGCGGACAACGAGTCGCGGCGGCATTAATGGCAGCAGCCCGTTGTGTACAAGGTTCTCTAGAGATGGAAGATATTTTACAACGAGTGATGGGGGCGGCTAAACAACTATTAAATGCTGATCGTAGTACCTTATGGTTAGTTAACCGTTTAGCCGGGGAATTGTGGACAAAAATTCGCTTTGACGAGGGTGAACTCCGAGAATTGCGTATACCAATTGGACAAGGGTATGCGGGTCAAGTGGCGATGACGGGGGAACCGTTGAATATTCCCTTTGATTTGTACGATCATTTTAACTCGGAAACAGCCAAGCAAACGGATCAAAAGACAGGGTATCGTACTTGTAGTTTACTCTGTATGCCTGTCTTTAGTCCCGATGGAGATTTGCTGGGGGTGACACAATTGGTAAATAAGCGGAAACCGGGCGAGTTGTGGGAATTTGAGACTCATGGGTTTTCCCCAGCCGCCCCGGAGTATTTCCAAACCAGTTTTGATGACAGTGATCAGAAATACATGCAAATTTTCAATAATCAAGTTGGCGTTATCCTGCAAAATGCCGAACTTTTAGCCGCACTCAAGCGACAGGAAGAAAGTTTACGCGGTAATGTAAGTGGACGGTAGGAAGATGGGGGAGATGGGGAAGATGGGGAAGATGGGGAAGATGAGGGAGATGGGGAAGATGGGGAA
>CAZNNK010000712.1:0-4010 GCA_964574085.1 uncultured Coleofasciculus sp. | reverse complement strand
GCGGTAATTAGGGCGATGGTGAACCAGTTGATGCTTTAAATATTCCATATCCCTATGGCTATAGTTGATTACCGTCGCACCACTTAAAATTGCCCCATTCTTGAGGCTAGAGTGATTATACTGATCTGCCAGAATCAGATCTCGCTTACCGACTAAAGCCGCGATCGCACCGATATTTGCCAGATAACCCGAACTAAATACCAATGCATCTTCAGTTTGTTTCAGGGATGCGATCGCACATTCCAATTCTCGATGCAATTCCCGATGTCCACTCAGTAACCGAGAACCGGTACTACCTGTACCATAATGCTGAGTTGCTATAATCGCCGCTTCAATTAAACGTTCATCTCCCGCCAATCCTAAATAATCATTACTGGCAAAATTAATCACCTCTTGCCCTTCCAGTTTTACCACCGCACCGGGGCGATTTTGCAGCGTTTGTACTGAACGATACCAGTTGGCTTTGTGGATAGTAGAAAGAGAGTCTTCTAACCAAGCATAAGGATTGGTTGTCATAAGTAGGGGCTGCTGAATAAGTCTTGTAGTAGGAATAGGGAATAGTCACGGCAGTAGGCAGTAGGGTGGGCATTGCCCACCAGCTTTAAGTCAGTGACATTCAACTTAAGGTTGAGATTAGGCAACAGGCAACAGTAAACACACAATTAATGCATCATTGCTTACTCTTTTTCAGCAGCCTGATCAACTTTATCCTGTTGAATTTCCCCATTTTTCACAGTCTCAACTAAACCCATTTCAAAAGCAATTTCCGGTAAATCTTCAGCCTTATATTTCCCCGGTTGAAACATCTGTCCAGGAGTCAAACACATCTGTTTCAGTTCAACAACTTCAGTGGGAGCAAATAATCCCTTCCATCTTCTATTCTCAATGCCCATCGCTGATGACTCCTAAAGTGATAAAAACGAAATCCTTGTAGTACGTTAAGCGAAGCCATGCCGCAGGCTTTGCATCTTGCTCGCTACTCATACCCAATTCAAGGGTCACATCTATTCATTTCACTATTTTAGCGGTACCACGCCCATATTTCATACTTGAGTTATAAATTTTCTCTCACCCAAGCACGAAACGCTTTCAACAGCGCAATTTCTCCCATTGTTTTACTCTGCTGAATAAATCGGCTCATTTCCCTCACAGATACCAAAGGAAAAGCCAAGCTAGATTCACACTCAACATATTGTCCCTCTACCCGTTGATAGAATCGCAAAACTTGCCCATTATACCGCCAAAATTCAGGAACACCTAGCGCCGAGTAAATCCCCAACTTATCCACACAACTGCTAGTAATATCAATTTCAATCGCTAAATCAGGCGGCGGATCAATATCTAAATCGATATCTTGCCGACCTCGAACAGCAGACTCATTTTGGATATAATAACAATTATCAGGTTCTATCCCCCGCTTGACTATTTCTCGTTTCAGCGTTGTCGAACCTGCACTTTTAATCTCAATATCTAACTCTTCGGCTAATGCAACAATAAAATTACCCAAATTAGCCTTAGGATTCTCATGGTCAAAACGAGGCGTCATAATTTCCAACGTGCCGCCGTCATAAGCAAACCGATACCCTCTGTCTTCACCCGTTTCTACCAATAACACTTCAAAAGTTTGCCAGCTAATATTGTCCAGGACAGTTCGTTGTTCAGCTAGAGTTGAGCTTATCAACATATCTATAGCAATCCTATTTGAGTCGTGTCCAAAAATCTGATAATTTTCGGGAATGGGGAATGGGGAATGGGGAATGGTAAAGAGTTTCAAGGCTTTTTTCTATTTTTTGATTTTTCACAACCTATTTAGGATTGCTATATAATCTCCGTTGAATAGCACTAACCTCTCCTCTCAAAAAACCTCTGCGTACCTCTGCGCTTACCTCTGCGTACCTCTGCGTTAAAAAAATACAAATCCCCAAAAACCCAAAACTGTAGGGTAGGTAATACCCACCCCACAACTCTACTCCATGACACTCTTAAAAAAATCAATCGTCTCTTTCAACGCCTGAACAAACACGTCAATCTCTTCCCGCGTATTGTAAAAATACAAACTCGCCCGCGCCGAACCCGTTACCTCTAAAATGCGGTGCAACGGTTGAGTACAGTGATGACCCGAACGAATCGCCACCCCCTCATGGTCTAATAGAGTAGACACATCACTCGCCGCCAATCCCTTCACATTAAAGGATACCAAAGCCGCCCTTCCTTTCCCCTCCGCTGTCGGTTGAGGACCATACAGCGTCAAATCAGGAACATTCCGTAACTGCTGGAATAGATACGCCGTCAATTCCTCCTCATAAGCATGGATTTTATCCATACCAATCCCCATTAAATAGTCTACCGCCGCACCCAGCGCGATCGCTTCCCCAATCGCAGGAGTTCCAGCTTCAAATTTATGGGGTAATTCGGCGTAGGTGGAATAGTCGAGAAAGACTTCCGCAATCATCTCCCCCCCACCTAAAAATGGCGGCATTTCCAACAGCAAATCTAACTTGCCATACAAAAAACCAATCCCCGTCGGCGCACACATTTTGTGACCCGACGCCACTAACCAGTCACAATCCATCCCCTGGACATCAATAGGCATATGAGGGACAGATTGGCAAGCATCAATCAATACCTTAGCGCCATACTGATGTGCGATCGCACAAATCTCTTCAACTGGGTTAATACATCCCAAGGTATTCGAGACATGCACCACACTAACTAACTTCGTCTTCTCAGAAATCAGAGACTTGAACTGGTCTAAATCAAACGCCTGAGTTTCCGTTAGTTCCACATACTTCAACACCGCCCCCGTCTTCTGGGCAATGATTTGCCAGGGAACCATATTGCTGTGATGTTCCATCACCGAGAGAATGATTTCATCCCCTGGCTGCAAACGATTTAATCCCCAGCTATACGCCACTAGGTTAATCGCTTCTGAGGCATTCCGGGTAAACACAATCTCATTTCGCGACGCCGCATTCACAAACGCCGCCACCTTATCCCGCGCCGACTCATACGCTTCTGTGGCGCGGACACTTAGCGCATGAGCACCTCTATGGACATTGGCATTGTCTTTTTCATAGTAATGTTGCAGCGCATTCATTACCGCCAACGGCTTCTGAGAGGTGGCAGCACTGTCAAGATAAATTAACGGTTTATCGTGAACTTTCTCCTGCAAAATGGGAAAGTCAGAACGGACGATAGCAGCTAGGGTTTTTTCTTGGGTGATGGTCATTGGTTATTGGTCGAGGGAACAGGGAACAGGGAACAGGGAACAGAGGGAAAGGAATACAGCCTTTTTTCTGTGTTAAAAAAACATCTACCCTTTTTCACGACTCATTTCCGTTCCCTATCACTAAATTGTTCTACACATCGCACATTGAGTAAGTCTTTGCCGTAGGGAGTCCACCGGGATTCGCTGGAGAATCTCTGCGACAAAGGCATCAATTAACAGATTTCGGGCATTGGTTTCATTGAGTCCCCGACTTTGTAAATAGAACACATCCTCCGGGTCTAATTGACTCACCGTAGCACCGTGAGAACATTTTACTTGGTCAGCCGTAATTTCCAATTGGGGTTTGGTATTTACACGGGCTTTAGCGGACAGCAATAAATTGCGATTCAATTGAGCCGCATTGGTAAATTGAGCCGCTTGCGGCACGAAAACCTTACCATTGAAGACGCCGTGCGCCCGGTCATCTATAATACATTTGTGCAACTGGTCGGTCATGCCATGAGGATGATTCAATAGCACTGCACTGTGGGTATCGGCTACCTGTTCCCCACCAATCATGGTTAAACCATTCAGCGTGGTTTCCGTCGCTTCACCCGTTTGCACGATTTCTAAATTATGCCGGGAGAGTCTCGCCCCTAAACTAATCGCGTTACAGGTATAGCGGCTATTCCGGGCTTGGGTGACGGCTGTTTTGCCAATGTGGAACCCATCCATCGCTTCTCGCTGATTCCGGGTATGGATAACCTGGGCGTTGTCCTCAATCCAAATCTCTGTCACTTGG
>CAZNNK010000711.1:0-4022 GCA_964574085.1 uncultured Coleofasciculus sp. | reverse complement strand
ATTAAAAAGACCCTGCGGAAGTTTGTTGAGTACAAGTTGTATGAGAAGTATGACAAGCTCATTATCTATATACTAACGGAAAAGCAGCAGTCTTATTCAGGCAGTGGCTACGATGAAATCATTCAAAATAACTTTACCTTTGACAAAGACAAAGATATTTGGGATTACCGAGATATCCTCAAAGCCGTTGCTAACCTCCAAATTGATCAAGTCTGCCGAATCGAAGCCATTTTAGAAGCAAACTTTGGCGAAGGGAGAAGACTGATTGAATGGGAGGTTGTGGATAAAGTTGAGCAAACTATCAGCGAATACACCCAGTTATTTGTAGGGCGTGAGGAAGAACGCCATAAATTAGCCATATTTTTGCAAGAAAACTCCAGCGGTTTATTCCTGGTAACAGCTCCCGCAGGTTTTGGTAAAACGGCACTGCTGGCTAACTGGGTCAAAGAATGGCGGAACAAAGATTGTGATATTGCTTGCCATTTTTTCAATGAGAGAACTCGCTCTGTCGAAAGTGCCTATCGGAATCTAATCCAACAACTTGATACTGATAACGAGTTAGCTTGTAATCTATCATCTAACAATAAAGATGACTTACGCACAATACTCTATAACGGCTTAAGAGCAGGGAGACGAACAGAAAAGCCTTTGATTATTGTAATCGATGGTTTAGATGAAGCCGGAGAAACTTTTCTTCCTCCTTTTCCCAATCCTTTGCCAGAAAATGTATTTGTAATCGCTTCAGCTAGAGCCGAAAAAGGACAAGAACAACAATATTTGGAAGGCTGGACAGATAACGGCGAACCGTTACATCTTGAGCGTTTGTCTAAAAGTGCGATCGCGCAATGGTTACGAGAAGCGGGTAATGGTGAATTAGCAGGATTTGCAGACGATAACAGCTTGGTTAACCAACTCGATGAAATCACTGATGGCTTTCCACTGTACCTCCATTTCCTAACTGAAGAACTTATACAATGCTGTCAAAGTGCACAGCCTGATGCCTTAATGCAGGATGTGCAGGCAATACTAAAATACACTCCTAAAGGATTTGGAGCTTATGTACGAAAACAGTTTAATCAACTAGCCAAGCTTGAGGAAATTAGACAAAAAGAAGTCAAGGCATTGTTCGCCTTACTGGTAGTAGCATTAGGGGCATTATCAGAGGATGATGTTCAAAATTTAACCCATCTAGATGAATGGAACTTAGCCGATTTGCCTTGGCAAGTAACGCGCTGGTTCCGTATTCAAAACGGTTTCTATAGCTTTGCTCACCCGTTATTAGCCAAGGAGTTTCAAGGCGTGCTGAAGCATCAAGCGTCTTCAGCAAAGGAGAAATTAATTGACTACTGTGCCAAATGGCAAAAATACCAAAGTCATTACGCTTTGCGGTATTATCCAGAACATTTACGGGAGGGAAAACGGTGGGAAGAATTGTATGCGATCGCACGGAATCCAGACTTTGCAGCTATCCAAGACGAACAATTACCCAATGAACCAGATTTGCCTTTGAAGACAGTGCAAATTGCTATATTAGGTGCTGCGGATCAGGATGATGCGGGTGGGATGGCAGAGTTTCTACTGCTACACGCACAGCGACTGAAGCAAATAACCGTGCAAGATTCACCCTTGGAGGCGTTGCGGAAAGGCAGTCTAAAAAGGGCATGGAATCTAGCAGATCAATTTGAGATTGAACGCTGTATCCTATGGTATCTACTCTTAGCCTGGGAGTTCAAGGATGAGGGTAGATTAAATGATGCACGAGAGACATTAGAGCAGTTGCATCAGAAAGATTTGCCGCGTTTTTCAACAAATTGGAATATTAGTTGGCAAGGTGATCATGCTGCCTACATTATGGCTTATATTTTTGATATCAATAAGAATATAAATGCCGATCTAATTCAGCAGCTTTTCGAGAATGATCACCGTCGTATTCTATGCAAAGCTATCACCGAACATGGGAACTTTGATGATGCTCTTGAAACAGCAGATATGATTGATAAAGTGTTGGATCGAGTGTGGCATCTAGAAGGCATAGCGAAGGCGCAAGCAGCAATAGGGCAGAGGAATGCATCACGCTCCACCTTTGGTAAAGCTCTTGAGATTATACACAAAGTTGCCCCCCATATATTGTGGGTAGATGAGATGGTAAGCATAGCAGAAGCACAAGTCGAAGCACTAGAAGATGTAGACGCCGCACGTAATACTTTAGAAAATGCTCGTGCTATGCTACAGAATGTTGTTACTCTTGTCAAAAAGAAGGCACGGACTATTGAAGATAAAGAAAAACAGAAAGAGGATTTTCTACAAATAGAAAGAATAGAATCTGAGGAAAATGAATTAATTGATTATACATTAAATTGTATTAAAATACACAAGGATAAAGCCAAAAATATTAAAGATAAAAATAATTCGACAATAAAGCAGAATATTTCTTTCGACATAGCCTATAGATGCGCTAAAAAAGAAGACTTTACTTCTATGCTGGAAGTCCTGGAACAAATAGAAGGTCTAGTACTAGAAAAAGCTTTAGCTTCTATAGCCAATGCACTGGCAGAAGAAGGGTTAACTAAAACAGCAAGAGTGACTTTTGCCAAGGCTCTCCAAATTCTTCACCAAGAAGCTGAAATGCCATTCCTCCAAAGTTTAGCACTATCTGATGTAGTAGATGTACAGGTTTTAACTGAGCAGAACGACGCAGGAAGGAATACCATCAGCCTTGCTCATCAGATTGCTAAAAAAAATAATAATCCAGCCAAACAAGTAATTGCTATGGCGCGAATAGCCAAGGGACTATTTAATACAGGAAGTAGAAAAGACGCAAAAGCGATTTTCGATAGTCTTCCTGATATTGTGAAAACCCTTCAAATTCAAGCAGAACGTGTAAATAGCTTTAAATTCATAGCTAATACACAAGTTGAAATACAAGAATTTACGGCAGCTTTGAATACGGCACAGCGAATTGAATTTCCAGAGGATAAAGCAAAAAGTTTAGGAGTTATTGGGAAGGCTTTGGTAGAAGCTGGACACGAAGAAGAATATCAGACAACCTTTACGACTGCCCTTGAAATTGCAGAAGATCGGGTTTCATTCATGGAATGCTTGTGGGTAGATCTTATGTGTGAAAAAGCAATAGCACAATCATTTATAGATAAAAAAGCTGCAATAATTATTTTAAAGGAAGTTAGTGAATTTACACGAATACATGGTAAGCAGCGAGATAAGTATTTCTCGAAAATAGCAAGAGCAGAGGCTCAAATAGGATTAATTTCTCATGCACTGAAAACTACAGACGATATTGAAGACAACTTGGATCGGTTGATAGCCCTTTCTTGGATTGCCTTAGCTCAGTTTGAGCAAGGAAAACAACAAGAAGTATTGAAAACTCTCACTGTTGCCCTTCAGACTAAAGACAAGATAATAGAGGATAAACAAAAACTTATAAAAGCGCTCAAGACGATTGCAGGGATACAGGTAATGGCAGGTAAGGGGGAGGACGCAGTGAAGACAGCAGAGAAGATACTTACAGAGCGTAACTTGTACCTACCGGGAATTGCTTCATGGCTAGTCAAAACAGGCGACAAAGAAAACTTTAAACGCTTATTAATTCCCTGCGCTTACAATGTTGAAACTGCCTATCAAATGTGCGGATTAATAGCGCGACTCTATTCTGAACAAGCAGCATTAGTGGCAAAAGCCGTTACTGATTTGAATTAATTTGAATTAATAGTTGCCTCGGCAAAAATGGGATTACTTTGTGTTCTCCAATTTCAACCCCTCCTCCGTAACATATTGATTCGCCACAGATTCAAATGCCGCTAAGGATTGAGTTGTCACCGCCTGAACCAGAAGAGTTTCTAGCACCTCAAAAGCCTCGATTTTTCCAATTAGTTCCCTCAATTTCTGCGGGATATTTTCAAACCGAACTTCAAGAATACGAATAATTGCTCCTTGTTGTCCTTGCTGTAACCCCTTCCTGATTCCGATTCGTTCAACGCTGGTGATATAAGGCATTTTTCTCTCCT
>CAZNNK010000710.1:0-4024 GCA_964574085.1 uncultured Coleofasciculus sp. | reverse complement strand
ATCTCCCCCATCTCCCCCATCTCCCCCATCTCCCCCATCTCCCCCATCTCCCTCAATATCCCAAAGGAGTCTTTGCCAAGGTTTCTTGCTCAGGCGTCTGATTCGGAGATTCCTGGACTTGGCGTTGAGGTGCTGGAGAAAGATAAATAGTATTGGCGGTATTGGGGATTACCAAACCTGTAGCGGGACGTTCCGCTTGTTGAGCCAGTTGATCTTTGATGATTTCATTCGTCGTTGTCAGATCACGCTCATTCTGTTGGAGCGTTCCCAATTTTCGGTATTCTTGCGTCCACTGCTGCTGGGTATATACAGTCCAGGAATAAATGGTGAGTGTGGCAATACCCAGAATCAGTGTAATCACATCAGAACCGCGTTGCAGAATCATGAGCGATCGCAGCCAGCCAGGAGTCCGCTCTCGTGAGGTGTTCAGCCTTTCTACTTTTTGGCGACTGGTTCTAGACGCTAAGGGTGACACACGGCTGGATCGAGATGAGCGCCTTCTCGCGGAAACCGGAACGTGACGAGAAGGATGACGTTGAATTGGAACAGAACGAGAGACAGCATTCATAAGCGTTTGGCAGATCTTTGCGTTTTCAGTTTTGTGTAGGAGCAAGTTTCTCCAGCCTCCCCATCCCTCCTGTTAACTCGGTTTAGCAACTTCCCATGACAAGTCAGAAGTCGGCGCAGGGGATTGAGAGGACGAGGGATTCGATTTCATCGCATTAGAATGGCGCACTGGGATTTGCAAAATGAACTCAGTCCCTTGACCCGGTTGCGATCGCACGTCTAATTGACCCTGATGTTGATTAACAATGGTTTGATAGCTCACGGTTAAACCCAAACCTCGACCTTCTCCAACGGCTTTGGTGGTGAAAAATGGCTCAAAGATACTCGAGAGAATGTCTGAATTAATACCTGGACCATTGTCAGCGATACTAATTTGTATCCGATCCTCATCCGAGGAATGGATGCTGGGTAGCCACTGCGTTCGCAGGGTAATCATTTTATCAGAATTGGGGGAACGATTGAGGGCTTCAATGGCATTCGTCAGAATATTGAGAAATACCTGATTGATGGGCTTGGGGTAACATTCGACATGGGGCAGGTTATCATAATGGCGTTCTATGGAGATTGTATTGACGAATTGGTTGTGCAGGATTAACAACGTATTTTCCAACGCTACATTGATATCAATCAGTTTCAAGGAAGCTTCGTTGTGCCGCGAGAATCGCTGCAATAACTGTACGATTTCCTGAATGCGCTGGGTTCCCGATTGCATGGATTGCAAAATTTTCGGTAAGTCCTTGCTCAAAAATTCAATTTCCACCTCCTCCAAGAGGTGTTCCAGCGTTGGTGAGGGGTGCGGATATTCAGTTTGGTAGGCTTGCACTAAGCGCAGCAAGTCATTGACATAATTTTCTAGGTAAGGAATATTGCCATAGATGAAACTAATGGGATTATTGATTTCATGAGCTACCCCAGCCACCATTCTGCCTAAACTGGACATTTTTTCACTCTGAATCAGTTGGACTTGAGTCAGCCGCAGTTCTTCAATCATTTCTGCCAGTTTTTGGGCTTGCATGGCATTATGTGCCGCTTGTTGCTGGGTACGGGTATATAAATATGCCTGTTGCAGGGAAATCGCAAGCTGATCAGCAACCGCTTGTGCCAGTTCTTGATCGTGTTTTGACCAATAGCGGATGTAAGCGCATTGATTGAGGTACAAAATAGCATAGAGTTTACCATGAGCTTGCACCGGAACCACTAATGAGGATTTAATTTGGGCATTTTGGTATTCTTCGTTATGGACATCAATCCGTTCATCTTGGCTTACATCGGGAATTACGACCGCCCGTTGGTGCTGAATAATCCACTGCGTAATCGGACCTTGGGGATTGAATGTGTCCTTGCAAGGGGTAAAGGGTTGGCGATACACCTCATAGAGATGCTGCTGGTGTAATGACTCACCGTTACAGGTAGCGATCCCAGCGTCCGAGTTGACGGTTGGCAAATCTGAGGTTTGGTAATCCTCGACTAAATGCACCAAACATCGATCCACTGCTAACGCCGTACACAGATGGCTAATCGCTTCGGTTAGTATAGTCTGGGGATCAAAACTCTGGCGAGTTTGGCTGGTAATATGATTAACAATCTGCTCCCGAATGGCTTGCTGCTGGGTTTGTTCGTAGAGTTGGGCTTGACGGATAGCAATTTCTAAGGATTCGGCGATCGACTCTAAAAATTGAATTTCCGGAGTTGCCCAAAACCGAGGATGCTCACAAAGACAAGCAATAAACCCAATTCCGTTTTCTTTACCCGTGACAGGAATCAATAAGTTAGCTTTATACTCCCACGGGGAGGGATTGGGGATGAATGATGGGGGATTGGCAGAGGATTGCTGCAACAGCCGTTGAACTCTCCACCGCAGCCCTGTCGGTGTCAAGTGAGCTGTTCCGTGATTAACGATCCGTTTCCCTTCTGCGATCGCCCGGGCTAGAGTGCCAAAACTCTCTAGGGGATACTCTCCCAAATAGGAGGGCTGATCCTCATGCTGACGGCGTTCGCAGACAATCTCCACTTGCCCCCGTTCTTCCCAATACCAGAAAAAACTACAACAGTCCAGTCGAAGCAATGCCGCAATTTCATCTACGGCTGTTTGCACTACAACCGATAATTCTAGGGAATTACGGATGCGATCGACAATTTTTTGGGTTAGTGCTGCTTGCCTTGGGGGATACTTGATCCAAGCTTGGATCGATTGAAAAGCGTGATAAAAATTAGAAAACACAATGCATTCCTTAAACAATCCTCAGCACCCACCTTGACGGCTTGTCCTGATTTTATAGGCTAAACCGCCAAAAAAACCCTATACTAACAATTATGCAGCTAATTTAGTTATTCTACGTAATTCTTCAGAATTTACTGAATCATAAGCAACCTTCAGACAACTGGGTCGGGCAAGCGGGTGAATGTCATTCCAGTCTATCGGATACATCGTTCTCTTACGTTAGCGAAACGGCGCGTAAGCGCAGCGTAGCGAAGTGCTACTCATAGTGATCGGTTAGAGTGGGATCATTCTCGCTGGATTAAGAGAAAAAAGCAGTAGTCGTGTTAAAACTATAAAGTTATAGTAAGCTAACATAACGTCTGATTTGACGCAGTCCTTAACACCAAGGGGAGTGTATGACTAAGAAATTACTGAGTTTGCTGTTTGTATTGGCTTTAGGAGCTAGTTTGGGCGCTTGCCAAGGTGGTGCCGATACCGAAACTAGCCCCGCAGAGAATGGTGCTACCGAGTCTCCGGCTGAGTCTCCGGCTGAGTCTCCGGCTGAGTCTCCGGCTGAGTCTCCTGAGTAGAAGAACAACCAACAGAGAGATCACCCGATGATCGCTTATCCCTGAAAGCGGGAAATCCCGTTCGCGTAAGCTCGACGTAAGCCAAGACGAATAAAACCGTCCTGACTGGCTAGTGGGGAAGTCTCAAATAAGAGCGAAGCAAGTTGGGGTATTTCAAGCCAAAGCGCGATATCTAGACAGTCTTGTCAGGTATCGCTTTTTGCTTTCAACCTCAACACCAGCATCTATGAACCATCAACCATGAACCCGAAACAACAACGTTGGTGGCACTTCGGGCTACTTATGTTATGGATAGCCCTTGGCACAATCCTGCGCTTGAGTCGTCTGGCGTCTCTACCCCCATGGACGGATGAATGTGCCACGATGGTCTTTAGTTTGGGCAACAGCTTTCAAACTGTGCCACTGAATCAGTGGATTAGTTCAGATGTCTTGCTCTCTCCCTTGTATCCTGTGGCTGATGCAGATACGAGTTCAGTTGTCAACCATTTAATCCAAGAAAGTACCCATCCACCCATTTATTTTGTCTTAACCCATTGGTGGATGAAGGTCTTTGCCACTAATGACGGATTGGTATCGTTATGGGGTTAGCGATCGCTGTAAGTATTTTGGGGAGTTGATTCTATTCCTATCATATTCGGTTTGGGGTATTTGGCGTTTGGTTCTCGGT
>CAZNNK010000709.1:2993-4028 GCA_964574085.1 uncultured Coleofasciculus sp. | reverse complement strand
TCTTGTCTCCACCCTAAAATAAAAAACCTACACCTGTTAGCTCACCCCCTCACCCAACTTCCTCAACCGTTAAAAGCGTTCTCCAATACCAAAATGGAGACGGCTGTCTCCTTCATCATTAAACCCATAGTCCACACGAATTGGACCCAGGGGAGATTGGACGCGGATACCAATCCCGACACCAAAGCCAGTTCCGGGTTTATCGCGAACCACAGCAGGTTCACCGGGTACATCATCACCTGTACCCAGATCGGTGCCGAAGTCCACAAATAAAGCACCGCCGACGACAGAGATAATCGGAAAACGGTATTCTGCTGTAGCTTGGATAAAGCTGCGACCTGAACCCACTTCTCCCTCATCGTAACCGCGTACTGAGTTACTCCCACCCAGAGAAAAGGCTTCGTAGGGGGGTAAATCTCCAATCGCGGTTCCGGCTTGCACGTTAAAGGCGAGGGATTCGGGTCCTTCAGTGAAATCGGTAAATTCTACGGGTAAATAGTAACTGTAGCTACCGCGCAGGCGACTGAGAAAGATACTCCCTTGACCAATCGGAATCGTTTGTTCAACACCGAATCTGAGCAGAGAACCACTGGTAGGTCGCAGGGGATTATTGCGGCGATCGCGTACAGCACCCAGTTGCAGGCTAAATAGGTCGTCTTCACCCTCTCCACTGAAGCTTAAATCGTTTCCGAGTTCATCCTCTGGACTCAAATCACCATCTGAATCCCGAATCGATACATTTTGAAATTCAAATCCGGCTGAGGCTGTCCATTCAGAACGGCTATAGAGGTCGCGGGATAAGGGACGAGTAAAGTTGATTCCACCCCCGGTACGCACCACACGAGGGCGATCGCCATTGGGGAGTTCGACTTCAGGATCACCCCCGTCGAAAATCAGGGAAATCGAGCGGCGGCGGAAAGCATTCACGGTATAGGAGGTGCGGAAGGGATCGCCAGCAATCCAAGGGTCGGTAAAGCGCAGGTCAAACAGTAGGGCGCGTTCTCCCACCTGGAATTCTGCTCCGAGGGTTTGATT
>CAZNNK010000709.1:0-2983 GCA_964574085.1 uncultured Coleofasciculus sp. | reverse complement strand
TTCCCGGAGCAAAGGAGAGGCGCACGTCATCAAAAAGTCCTAGACCAAAAACTCGTCGCAAATCCCGTTCAGCAATTTGGCGGTTAAACACATCCCCTTCATCGAGTTGCATTTCTCTGGTGATGATAAAGGGACGGGTACGCCCGCCAATGGGTTCGTCTGCTGCGGTGAGTAAGCGAATTTGCTCACCTTCGTCATTCAGGAGTGGTTCTCCCTCTTCATCCAGATAGCGGACGGCAATCTCTTCAATTACACCTTCTGCCACAGTTACAGTGACAATGCCATCATCATTCACATCTGAGGCATCAACCACTTGCGCCAGGTCGTATCCCTGTTCTTGATACCAGTCGTTTAACCGTTGAATGCCTTGTTGGAGGTCATTCAGGTTAAGAATCTCACCATATTGCTCTTGGAAGATCTCATCGACCACCTCCTGAGGTAGAACCCGCGCTTCGGCTTCTGGCGGAACCGTATTCACCGCCACCTGACGCAGTACAGGGTTCGGTTCGACCACAAAGGTAATCCGCACGCCCAAGGGAGTGTCTTCGGGTACAACGTCTACACTTCTGAAGAAACCTGTGGCAAAGACAGCATTCACATCTTGCTGTAACTGAGAGCGCGTGGTTGCCAATCCGGGTCGGGTGCTAATGGCGCGAAAAATCTCGTTTTCCAGTTGTTCTTGGGGTCCGGTGTAATCCTGAAAATCAATGACGACTTCTGATACCAGGACTCGTGGTTCTGGCTGATTGGTGGGTGGCGTTGGCGCGTCAGTTGGGGGAACTTGAACTTGGGCAATTAGCGGCGGCGTTGGTGTCACCGTTGGCGTCGCTATGGCATGAAGGGCTAGATCATTTAGGGTTGTGGGGTTAATTGGTGTTAATTTTGTCGAATTGACCTGAATTGGCGGGGAGGTTGATTCTGCCTCATTTCTAGGGTTATCTTTTGCCAATTCGCTGGTTGCTGTTGTCGTTTCGCCAATAACTTGAGTGAATCGAGGAGAAGAAATACCTGCGTGATGAACTCCCCCCTGATGTGTCGGTGTGACTGATGGTAATGGCGTTGAATCTCCCTCAAGTTTATGAATCGCTAGATTATCCTGAATCGGCTGGGAAATCGATTCTACCTCACCTCTAGGATTGTCTGTTGTCGATTCGCTGGTTTCTATCGAGGGTTTGTCAATGACTTGAGCGAACTGAGGAGAAGCAACATCATGGTGATGAATTCCCCCCTGATGGGTTGGTTGAACCGATGATAATGGCGTTGAATCCACCTCAAGTGTATGAATCGCTGGATTGTCCTGAATCGGCTGGGAAATCGATTCTACCTCACCTTGAGGATTGTTTGTTGTCGATTCGCTGGTTTCATTAACGGCTTCACTCAGCCAATGTTGAGCCGTTGTTGCTTCGGGGTAGTCTGGCATCCCCATTTTCTCATGGTCTTTTAACCCATCCCGTTGACTAGGTTCAAAGTCGCGGATAGGTTGGTCTGTTGTTTGCCCATGGCTAGGGGAATTCGATAAACCGATGCTAGCCGTTACCGCGAGAATTGCCGTTAATAAAGGAGATAAGCGCATGATCCTCAGATTTTTTGACACGTCCACACACCACGTTGATTGCAAGGGTTGCGATCAGCTTTTATCCGTTGTTCACTGCTTGTTAGTCAGTTGAGCGATCGCCTACTGAACAAGCTTGATTAAGTTGACTTAGGATCTGACCTCGAGTTGCCTTAAACTTAAGATGTCATCATTTAACTGATAAAGGACAAAATACCAGGATTTTCATCACCTCGCTTACTCTGAAGCCATTAAGTCCCCCTAGCACGGCTGGGCTACCCCTACCTACCCGTTAACAAGCCCAGAAAAAAGCAGACCTCATCAACCTTACAGCGTTCTGTCCTCTGCCTTCTACTTTCTGCCGTCTTGGGCTAGCACTCGCTCTAGAACTTGCTGATAGGCTTGTTCGACTTGTCCGAGATCCCGACGAAAGCGGTCTTTGTCCATGACGCGCTGTTGGGGATCAGTTTCTGCTTGGTTCCACAGACGACAGGTATCGGGGCTAATTTCATCGGCTAAGAGTAACTGTTGGTTAGCATCAATGCCGAATTCTAGCTTAAAGTCCACCAGGGTAATGCCGCAGCTTTGGAAAAAGGCGGTGAGACTCTGGTTGACTTGTAATGCTAGTTGTTCTAGCTGGTTAAGTTGGTCGGGTGTTGCCAGGTCTAGGAGTAATAAGCGATCGCGAGTGAGCAAGGGATCTCCTAATTCGTCCTTCTTATAGTAGAATTCCACCAAGGGTTGGGGCAGGATTTTGCCCAGAGGTAATCCAGTTTGTTGACACAGACTCCCTGCGGCAATGTTCCTCACCACAACTTCCACGGGCAAGATTGTCACCCGCTTGACCCGCATCTGGTTGGAGGTGGGACAGTCAATAAAATGGGTGCGAATCCCTTGAGATTCCAGAAACTTAAACAAGTGAGCCGCGATCGCACAATTCATTTCGCCTTTACCGACGATTTGACCTCGCTTTTGGGCATTAAAGGCTGTTGCATCATCTTTGTAGACGGTGAGGAGTATTTCTGGATCTTCCGTCGGATAAAGGATTTTGGCTTTGCCTTCGTAAAGTTTTTGCGGTTGAGACATGATCAGAGTTGGTTCGATAGAATGGTCGATTTAGCCGTAGGGGTTTGATACCCAAACCCCTACTTCGTCTGGCTACTGGGTTATTCACGCCAGATTCACTACAATGGTAGATGGTGGGAGTCTAAAAAATTTGTACCATTAATTATTCTGAGTCAGATAAGGATAGCAACTATCTGAGAAGCTGTCCTTGCAGTTTTGTCGTGGTTACAGAGGATCGGACTAGACCGAGTACCCATCCGTGAGGCATTGACTTCTAAGTAGTGACCGGAATAGTGGGTCTCAAGCCTCGTCCTTCTAGGACGGCTTTTTCTGTACTATGATGTTGATGCCGAGTTGTTCCACGTC
>CAZNNK010000708.1:0-4035 GCA_964574085.1 uncultured Coleofasciculus sp. | reverse complement strand
CCAAAATAGAACATAATTTATCTCCCCTGCAAACTCATTTATGGGATTTCTGTAAAGTTCAAGCGCGTCCCCGTTTAGATGATTTGGCGCAACGGATTGATGCTGTAGCGGCGAATCTTTGATGCAGCGGAAACCAGTGGGGCGATTTTATTGTTTGATGAAGCGGATGCTTTGTTTGGCAAACGAACGCAAGTGAAAGATTCTCATGACCGCCATGCGAATGTAGAAGTAAGTTATTTATTGCAACGGATGGAAGCCTATCAGGGATTAGCAATTTTGACGACAAATCTGCTCGACGCCTTAGATCAAGCGTTTATGCGTCGAATTAATTTTTCGGTGAAGTTTCCCTTTCCCAACGCCCCAGAGCGAACCGAGATTTGGCAGCGAATTTTCCCCAAAGAGACGCCAACAAAGAACTTAGATATGAAAAAGTTAGGTAAACTGAATATGGCGGGGGGAAATATCCGTAATATTGCTTTAAATGCAGCATTTTTAGCCGCTGATGCGGGTGAACCTGTGATGATGAAACATCTTTTACAAGCGACGAAAAGCGAATCTTTGAAGTTAGGGAAAATTTTAACGGATTCTGAAATTAGGGGCTGGGTCTAAAATCCTTTTGGTTTATCCTAGGGTTTCCCTGGCGATCGCACTACAGACGCATGAAGAATTTGAGCAGCTTTAACTTCTCATCTAGGACTTATTCTTGTTCTTGTTTTTTCCAATTAAGTCTACAATACATATCTAAATCTATACCTGCACTCAGTTCACTAGCCTTATGTATAATTTGCTGATTAAAACTAATGGCAGGTACGTGGCTATAAGCATAAACTACACAACAAATAAGTGCTTCGTACTGATAACTTATTTTAGCGAGTTGCTGCCAACCAGGTTGTAGTTGCTCAAAAACAGACTCTATATGTATCTCAAGTTCTCTTGTGGGGTCAAGTTCTTCTGAAGGAGCTAATTTAGATTTGACTTTCCAAACACTAAATTTCCTAATCGTTGGTTTTCCCCTCGGCCGAACGACGACATTTCCTGTTTTCCAAGTTTGCGTAGGTTTAACACCGACAATCTTAGTGATTTCATCCGGATCAAGATCAACTCCTGATAATCGAAAATATGCGTATATTTCGTTGGTTTTGCTCATGGTATTCTATCATCTTAAGTATAGGCGGGCGAGATTCACCAAAAGTTGTTAATATTAAGACCAGTAAACTCCCCCGCACCTCTGCTACCTTTAGGTTTTACGTAGATATTTCCTTGTCTGTCTTTGTACCAATCACATTTTGAAACGCCACCAGGACAACCTTCCTTGAGTTCGTGAATATCTTCTCCAGCTTCTTCAAGTGCTTCAATTTATCCATTGGAAATCACGCAATAAAATAACCATAAAAACACTTGTTATTTTCGCAAATAACTTCGGATAAAGTTTACATCGGGATTATAATCTAGCTGAACATTTTCTGCCGTGATAATAATAACAACCGACTTCAAATTGAGCAGCGTTTTGTTGATACCAACGGCTTAACTCATCTAATGCCGTAAAATTATACAGTAAATCTCTCCATTCACTAAACGGTTTGTAAATTCCCGTCGTCGCCACCCATTGATACCAATGGTATCTTGTCAATATTCCACTTTCAATTTGATGTAAGTGACGAATAGGTAAATATAGCTGTTTGCCACCATAACGCCGATTGGGTTCCATTGTCTCCAATCTAGCTCTGGCAATCTTTTCAAATTCGGTTTGACTTTCACTCATCAAACTCCCTGCGGTCTTAAATTTACAACTTTTTTCAAACTCCTGTAAGTCTTCGTCTAACCAATCCCAAAGAGTAGCTGTCGCCTGTTCAACGACATCAATCGATGCATCGGATAACAACGGAATAATATGCCGATATACCTGACGATCTCCGAACAAGCTCAAACTGGTGAGTACCTTGAACCGAATGTCTTCTGATGGGTGGTTCAAGGCGGGCAAGAGCCTATCCAAAGATTCCTGACGAGGAATGTTTCCCAACCAGAAATAAATGGTCTCCTCTTCCGCGTTGTTCTTCCCAACCTGGCTGAGCAACTTTTCGTAGGCATCTTGACTCTGATAAACAGCTCTTAATCCTAAACCCGTTAGGGATAACGTTCCTTGAGATTGTTGTTCGATTTCTTGGGCAACCAGCAATCCTGGCTCAGGCATCAAGGTCACTAGCTGAGAAAGAATCGAAGCACAACCCCACCAGTCACTATTACCCTGAATGTAGGAAAGGACACTCGGAATTACCTCAACCGAACGCTGACAAATCAACGCCTCAACTAAGGCGTAAACCGCAATTTCTGGTGAATCTTTTTCTTGCTGTCTGGCTATCTCAGTTTCTAGGGCTGATATCGTTTCCGAGGAGGGAGCTAAATGAGACAGAGGCATTATTGCTCCTGTAGACTGACGAGCCGCTTTGAGGACGATTGAAGCTGAGCCAGACCAGCCCGAGCGAGCTAAGATGAGGCCGGCCATCTGAGAATATCGACTCAAGTTAGACTCGAAAGAACTTAGGGCGATCTTCTCAAGTCGATTCCTGACATTGGATAAAGACCGAATCTGGTTTTCTACAGTGAAAAATTTTTGAACTTCTTCCCTGACTTGACGATGGTCGCTTCCTTGATAGTCTCGAAGATTATCTAGATGCTGTTCGGCTTGATTCAGCAAGCGAATTAGTTTTTTCATAACCAACTTAGCTAATTGCAGCAACTCTGTAAGTCGTCCCTATCGGGTGTTGATAAAGA
The DNA here is from genome assembly GCA_964574085.1 of uncultured Coleofasciculus sp. Classification (GTDB taxonomy): domain Bacteria; phylum Cyanobacteriota; class Cyanobacteriia; order Cyanobacteriales; family Coleofasciculaceae; genus Coleofasciculus. The sequence continues at coordinate 1,263 of CAZNNK010000708.1, read as the reverse complement.
TCGGTTGATGATACGCCGTAATTCGTTAGCTGTGCTTGCTCTCGCAAAGCTGAATGCCCTCTCGTATGATTTCGTCCCCAAACCCCAACTAAATTTTCTATTCTGTCTTGACCTTCTAAGAAAAGTGGAATTAGATGGTGAACCGCTTGTCCGTCTGATATGTTATATTGCCTTCTGAACTGGTTCGGTAAATTTGGGTCTCGCCTACCTGGTCTAGTTCTTGTTAAGCGTTTTCCGACATATACTTTATCTACGTTCGGACGCGATTGCGAGCGGGTTGGCAAGCCCAAACCTGCCCATCGGGGCCAAATAATTGGTAGATTTTGAGGTGGGTTTTCTTGGGAGTTTGGGTTGTTATCCTTAAAACTGCAATAAGTTTCGAGAGGAAGTAGGGACACACGCCTTACGCCAGTTTCTCGATTACCTACCCATGCTTCTCCCGTGAGGCTTACTCGACCGATATTGGCACTTTGAGTGTAGTGAATCGTTATCTGATCTGTTAAAACCCTTCTAGCTCTCAAAGGTGCGCGTGGAATAGATCTTCCTTGACCATCGCGAAATCTAAGCCAGATTTGATAGCTACTGATACGATCTCCAGGATTAGCTATCAACGTCCAGACTACTGTCATGTTATGGTTTTGATCGCAAAAGCAAGCCAACCTATCCGTTCCCGCATTACCTGTTTTTTGTTCAGCATTACGGCTTGAGGCAATGGTTATTTCATTTAAAGACGATCGCTGCTGTATCCCCTTCATCTGGACAGCCTTTTCCTCCGCTTCCCCTAGCGGCTGCTTTAGTAATTTTTCCTCCTCAGCAATTTGTGATCGATCAACAGTCTGCGTTTGACCCAATTGCTCAGCTTGCAAGCGCAATTCCTTATTCACGGTTTCACCAGAAATGTGACTGGAGAGTTCCTTTGCTTGAAGCTGTTCTTGTTCCCCCTCTTCTGGATGGGATTCCTTTCCTTGTTTGCTAAAGACAGGCTGGCGTTGAACCGCTTTACCATTCTGCTGCACTACATGAGTCAACTCATGAGCCGTCAACTCATTATTTCCCGGCTCTTTCCCCGTCCCAAAATAAACATCACTACCATGAGTAAACGCCTGAGCGCCTAACTCCCGATTCATCTGCACCGCTTCACCACCCGTATGCACCCGCACCTCACTAAAATCTGCCCCAAAGCGCGGTTCCATAAATCCTCTCACGTTCTCGGATAACGGAGAACCCCCACCCTTAGACGCATTTAAACGACTCTTCTTATCC
>CAZNNK010000707.1:0-4038 GCA_964574085.1 uncultured Coleofasciculus sp. | reverse complement strand
ATAGTGAACGTGGGGCCACGTCGGTTCCTCCATCTTCAACCATTGGCGATAGGCTTTGAGACGAAACTCCAGCATGAACTCCGGTTCGTTCTTCTTGGCGGAGATCAGGCGTACTACGTCTTCATTCAAGCCACGGGGAATGGTATCGGCTTCGATGTCGGTGACAAAGCCGTACTTGTAGGGCTGGTTGACTAATTTTTTAACGGTAGCAGTCATTCGCTTCAGTGTTCTCTCTTCGATTAAGGATGGGAAGTGGTTCGTTTGTGGTTACCAGTTTGACAGGGTTCGGACTGATTGCGGTAACGTTGCACTAGCTCTAGACTAAAACAACACCTTTGTTGTTTAACTCTATTGTAGGTTATATTAACAACTAAGATGTTGTCAAAGTCAACTAAATTTTTGCTTCTGCCCATTTGTAGCGTGATTTCACCCCAAAGCCGATGACCACCACTCAGCAATCTTCTACCAAGCAAGACATTTTGCAGTATTTACTCAAACAGGAGCGAGCGATCGCCCATGCATTAGCGGAAGCTCTGGATATTAGTCCCCAAGCCATTCGGCGTCACCTGAAGGATTTAGAAGCCGAGGGACTGATTGAGTATGAGTCGGTATCCATGGGGATGGGGCGTCCTCAACATGTTTACCGCTTAAGCAAAAAAGGACGCGATCGCTTCCCTAACCACTATGGTGAGTTTGCCGTGTCTTTGCTAGACACCCTGGAAGAAACCGTGGGTCGGGATCAGGTGAGTACCATCCTCCAGAAACAGTGGGAACGCAAAGCCATGGAATACCGCCAGCTTTTGGGTCAAGGTTCATTAGCCGAACGAGTGGCTAAATTGGTCGAACTGCGCCAAAGTGAAGGATACATGGCGGAATGGTATCCGGTCGAATCCAGCGATGCTAGCGGGCAGACCCATAACCAGTTTATTTTCCGAGAACACAACTGTGCAATTTCCAACGTCGCTGAATCCTTTCCCAGTGTCTGCGGACATGAGTTAGAAATGTTTGCCGCTATCCTACCCGATTGTCAAGTCGAGCGCACCCACTGGATTAATCAAGGAGAACATCAGTGTGGCTATTTGATTCAGGCGAAATAGTTAGTTTTTCATTGGTCATTGGTCATTTGTCAGGGAATAGGGAACAGGGAACAGGGTAAGGTAGAGTTTGGAGTTAACTCACAACTTCCCCAGCTTCCCCAGCTTCCCCATCTCCTCTGCACCCCTGCACCCCCACTTTCTTATGTCCCAACAACCGACAACACAATTTTTAAGTCCAGAGGAATCTGCTGCGGTCGATAAAGCGTTACTCGCATCCCATGAGAAGTTTTTAACCCGATTAACCATTTCATCCCTGCGCCTTTTAACCCATATTGCCCAGGATACAGGAGTGGCTGTGGAAGAGTTGACGCCTCAGCAGGTGATTGATTGGTTTGAACAAGACAGCCAGATTCGCCGCGAACAGGGATCGGATGCCGCATTTTTGAAGTGGTGATTCCCCCAGCTTCTTTGAAATCCGATACAACCAAGCTAGATCAACGGGATTTGTCCTGTTGATTAATTTCTTTTTAGAAAAAAAATATAGCTTCTTATTTTAGTATTCGCACCTAATTTGTCAAGGTTTAGAAAATAAATTTTAATATAAGTTAATAAAACTAAATTTATTCAAAAAAAGAAAATTATTTTGCCAAAAATTTATAGTTTGAGGGAGTAATTTCATACGGATTTTTCCTATTCGCTGGTGAAGGTTAATTATGATGGCGAGTATGCAAAACTCGTGCGTAGAGGTAATTCCGTGAAACTCAAATTAACATTTTTACTATCAGTCGCCTTCGTCGCAGGTGTAGCGACAAAAGCACAAGCGGCGAATTTTTTTACCTATAATCCGAATGAGCAAGAAATTTATCACAGCACATTTGATGACGCCGACGATTGGCAGCTAAACGATACCACCGTTGCTCAGGGTGAACTTCAGGCTAATCCGGAGGCGAATTGGGCATCAGCCTACTACGATCTCTCATCGTTGAATCAATTGGATTTAGATGACGGTGATATCGCTCTTTACTGGAGCGCTCGCACAGATCGAAGTAAGCCAGAACTGGGTAAGTTCTTTATGGAACTGAATGTTGCACCAACAGATACCCAGGAACCGCGCCAAATTAACTGGAATATCCGTCCTATTTCTCCCCGTGATGGCAATTTCCGCAATTTACCCTATTTACTCTACGTTGATCCCGGCTTTAAGATTCCCCATGAAGTTGAGCAAGAACTGGTTGTTCCGGATCAATTTCCTGATACTGAAACTTACGAGAATTTCCGACTCACGCTCAGTAAAACGGGAGTGGATACGGTTGAAGTTACGCCCTACTATTGGCTGAATGATAATTGGCAAGCCTTTTCAGCTAAAGATGGTTCAACCCTACCCATGAGCGTCAGTATTCAAGATAACCTGGAAGGTCAAGACTATTTTGAATCCCTCAGTTTTCGGTTCCGCCAAAATCGCTCCTATCTTGATTCAGTTGCCATTACTCGGATTCCCACCGATTCAGAACCCGTCGATATTCCAGAAGCGTCTACAGCATTAGGTTTATTCGCTATGGGTGCTTGGGGAATCCGTCAGTTTATTCAAAAGCTGAATCGATAAAAATTAACACGCTTCTCAGAGCAGATTTTGACTGGAAATGGTTAAAATTCGGCGCTCAAGGGTGTGCGGGGGAAGGGAATCACGTCTCGTATATTTCCCATCCCCGTCATAAACTGCACCAATCGCTCAAATCCTAAACCAAACCCTGCATGGGCAACAGTACCATAGCGCCGTAAGTCTAGATACCACCACAACTCCTCTGGATTCATCCCCTGATTCTGGATGCGCTGCTGGAGGACATCCAGGCGTTCCTCCCGTTGGGAACCGCCGATAATTTCCCCAATCTTCGGTGCTAGCACGTCCATGGCGGCGACGGTTTTGCCGTCCTCGTTCAAACGCATATAGAATGCCTTGATCCCTATGGGATAGTCGCTGACTATAACGGGTTTCTGAAATAGTTCCTCTGCCAGATAGCGTTCGTGTTCTGACTGTAAGTCTGTCCCCCACTCAACGGGATACTCGAACGTGCGGTCAGCTTTTTCTAATTGCGCGATCGCATCCGTATACGTAATTCGCTCAAACTGATTGTTGATAATATTGTCCGCCGTGGCTAGGACGGTATTATCAATCCGCTTATTGAAAAATTCCATGTCTTCGGCACAGTTTTCCAGCACCGAGGAGAATACATACTTAAGAAACTCCTCCGCCAAGTCCATATCGCCCTGTAAATCGCAGAACGCCATTTCCGGTTCCACCATCCAAAACTCGGCTAAATGGCGGGAGGTATTGGAATTTTCCGCCCGGAATGTCGGACCAAAGGTATACACATTGCCAAATGTCATCGCCATTACCTCGGCTTGCAGTTGCCCACTAACCGTCAGGTAGGCTTGGCGTCCAAAGAAGTCTTGGCTAAAATCCACCAATTGATCTTCGGTTTTGGGAATCTCGTTGAGGTTGAGATTGGTTACCGTAAACAGTTCCCCCGCCCCTTCACAATCGCTGGCGGTGATAATCGGGCTGTGAATCCACAAAAACCCCCGTTCCTGAAAGAATTGGTGGATAGCATTAGCACAAGCATTACGCACCCGTAACACAGCACCGATTGTATTGGTACGCGATCGCAAATGTCCAATGGTTCGCAAAAACTCAAAGGAATGGCGTTTCTTCTGGAGCGGATAGGTGGCGGGATCGGCTTCCCCATACACCTGCACCGAATTTGCCCTCAACTCAATCCGTTGTCCTTTTCCCGGAGACGGCACCAATACACCAGCAACTTCTACGGACGCCCCCGTATTGATCCGCTGGAGAGTCGTTTGATAATCGGGTGTATCAGGATTCAGGATGACTTGCAAATTTGCCAAACAGGAGCCATCGTTAACCTCCATAAAGGCAAACTCATTGAGTTCTCGTTTCGTCCTTACCCAGCCTTGGATGGTTACCGTTTCATCCGGCTGACCC
>CAZNNK010000706.1:0-4038 GCA_964574085.1 uncultured Coleofasciculus sp. | reverse complement strand
CCTCTATACTGCACTTTATCAAAGCCATGGTTATCGGGGCGGGATAGATATTGTTGAATCCGGTATCACCCATTGTTCTGAGGGAGGTTTTAATCATATTTCTCAGCAGTTAGAAACTAAAATTAACACCTGGCTAAAGAGTGAAGGATTTCGCAAAATTGAATCAGAACTGAGAACTCAATTAAACCCCGCTGAACCCGTGCGGATCATTATTGAAAGTGATGATCCGGAAGTCTGGAAATTACCATGGCATCTTTGGGACTTTTTTGCCGAGTATCGCCTGGGGGAATTAGCGTTTAGCACGCCAGACTATCCCCCACCTGCCCGTTCAGTTATTCCCCACCGCCGCAAGGCGAACGTTAAAATCTTAGCGATTTTAGGCAACAGCGCCGGGATTAATTTGGAGAAAGATCGGGAATTACTGAAACGATTGTCAGGAGCTAAAATTACCTGGTTAGTTGAACCGGATCGACAGGAATTAACTGACCAACTTTGGCAAGCTGGCTGGGATATTATTTTCTTTGCGGGACATTCCCAAAGTGAGGATAATACCACTCATGGACGACTGTACATTAATCAAAATGAACAGAATAATAGCCTGAGAATGGGTGAAGTCAAGGAAGCGATGAGAAAAGCCGTTGACAACGGATTAAAATTAGCCATTTTTAATTCCTGTGATGGGTTGGGATTAGTCCGAGACTTAGCGGCGGATCAGATTCCTCTCCCGCCCATGATTGTCATGCGCGAACCCGTAGCTGATCCCGTGGCACAAGCCTTTTTGAAATACTTCTTAAAAAACTTTGCCGCCGGAGAACCGTTTCATTTATCGGTACGCCAAGCTAGAGAACAACTGCGGGGATTAGAACATGAATTACCAGGTGCAAGTTGGCTCCCTGTTATTTGTCAACATCCGGCGGTAATTCCACCCAGTTGGAAACCCTTGGTTAATCGGGGAGAGGAAGATACCAAGATTCCCTGGAAAAGTTTATCGAAATGGGTGGCGATTGTTTTAGTGGGAGTGATTATTAGTTACTTTTCATTCGGTTCACAACTGTCAGTTTCGTCGAATAAGTTGGGAATCAAAAATCAAGACAACAACCAGTTATTAAGGGCGCAATTCTACTATCATATCGCTAGTTTGCTCAATCTAAATTATCCTCAACCCTATTATAATTTAGCCTGGTTATGTGATGAGAATCTTGATGATATAGACTGTGCGAAACAACGGTTTAAGCAAGCCGCCCTGCGAGGGCTTCCTGATGCTTACGCGGAATTGGCTCGCTTGCATTTGCAACAGGGAGATCTGGACATTGCACTGAAACTAACCTGGGAGTGTTTAGAACATAGCGATTACGATGGGGTAAGAGCGGCTTGTTTAAAGAATCGCGGTTGGGTACGATGGGAACAACAACGATTAGAGGAAGCTGAAGCCGATTTACGGAATGCGATCGCACTTGCAGCGGATAGCCCTCATGCCTATTGTTTATTAGCCCAAGTTCTAGAAACTAAAGGCAACCAGCAAGAGGCAAGAGTGGCTTGGAAAAATACACTCAAATACTCGGAGTATAATGTTCCCGAACAAGATAAATGTATGGGTTTGGCGAGAGAACGTTTATTGGTGAAAACCGGGGAGAAATAGTATCGCTGATGTCTAGAAGTTTTAGAGTGCGTCCAGAGTGTATTTCCCAGGTTAAGCAAGCCATGAGGCGACATGGATTTTTACGTCAGATTGACTTAGCCACGGAATTAAATCTGTCGAGATCAACAGTCTGCAATTTCCTGAATGGTAAACCTGTTGATGCTTTAAACTTTATCGAAATTTGTCACAATCTATCTTTGAATTACCGAGAGATTGAAGACTTGGGCGAATGTACAGATTTAAATCATTCTGAATCCTATACAAATCAAGCACCAGAAACGAGACAAAAGCGAGTCGTTTTACAAGCAGGATTTCCGGCTATTCCAGTTTGGCAAGGGCGAAATGAAGTGCTAGGGAGATTAACGGCTCAATTACGCCAACAGAATCATCGCCTCAATGTATTAGTCTTGGTTGGACAAGGGGGGATTGGTAAAACAAGTTTGGCGGTGAAATTGTTAGAGACAATCGGCGTCAATTTGTCAAGCCGTACTTTAGCCTCGACAAGTCCTTATGAATTGGTGATGTATTTTAAAGTCCAAGCGGAAACCCGATTTAATCATATCGCCGAGTTTATCTTACGGGATGGATTCGGTATTGAAACTGTGGGAGAATTGCCGCATAGTGATGAAAAAATTAACCAAATCATCGAGGGATTAGCACAACAGCATTGTTTGCTCGTGCTAGATAACCTGGAAACCATTTTATATCCAGCGAACCATGCTCACGCTAGACAGGCGATTTCCCCAGATTGCAATAATTTCCTAAATGCTTTAGCCGATCAACACCATAATTCGCAGATCATTTTAACCAGTCGGGAAATACCAGCAACCTTAGCGGATTTGCGTTATCAGACTGTAGAACCTGATTCCGAGTTAGTCCATATCGAAACACTTCCCGGTGTGACGACAGAAGCAGGTGTAGAAATTTTACGTCAGCGCCACTTGAATGATACTCAAACTGATTTACGATGGGTAGTTAAACGGGTAGAGGGTCATGTTTTTTTACTCACTCAACTGGCGGCGATAGGTAAAGGAAAACCGGGATATCTCCGCCAGCATCCGGAGTTAGTTATTAAAAAGGCTGAACCGATTCTGAGAGAACAGTTAGCTCGACAAAGTACAGCCGCGATAGATTTACTTTACCGGATGAGTTTGTTGCAGGTGGAGATGGATATCCAAGGATTAACCTTTTTGCGGTTATCTGAGGAGCATGATTTGGACTTGCAGGCTGTTACGCCAATGGCAGAACCAATTGCCTTTAGCGATGAAGAGATTTGTAAAACGGAGGAAGTTATCGAGCAATTAGTTAAGAGTAGTTTAGTTCAGAGTCGCTATGATGAAGAGAACAGGGAGGTATTTTATAGTCTGCATCAAGTTATTGTGGAGTTTCTGCAAGCCAACTATCCAGAGGAATGTCCAATTCCTTTTTGTGCTTATACTTACTGTCTAACCATGAGACTTCCTGTAGTCTTCCAACAATTAGCAATTTTCCAGTTTATTTTCTGCTATAGCTTAGATATAGGAAAAGCGAAAAGGCTCCCAGGTAGAGGGCAAACGATCTATTACTGGTACGTGGTTATTTCATCGCTTAAGGGTGTGGCATCGCTAAAAGCGTGAACAAGTCAGGCATAAATCAGGCATAAGTCAGACAAACTCATACATTTATCCATCTGAATCTCAAACAGCTATCACGTTTAATGGTTTTAGATGTAAATAGCTCTCCATGTTGAATGGCTGACTAGAGCGTATGACAGCATATTACGATTCGTTGCTTGGCTTGAACTACACAGACGTAAAGCAGTATAAATTGTAGTGGAGGTGATCCGAGCAATCGAAACATTGACACTCGGTTAAAGGAGTAGATGTATCATGTACTGGAAACTTGTGACATTTATAAGTTTGATTTTCCTTCTCCTTGATGGGAATGCCCCAGGTGTTGGGAATGAGGGAGTCATAAAACAGGTAGAACGCCGACAGGATTTAGAGGATCAACGATTGTTATCTCGTTGGATTTTTTTTGACCAGACTGTCGCTAATGTTAGCTTTTGTCCTCAGGGCGTTGGTAATTTTGGCACTAAAGTGCCGACTACGAACAGGGAAAACATGGTAAGGGATCAAGGGAATATTGAGTCGGTTCCCAGATATCCCCTACACTCTGCGTTAAACCTGCCATCCCAACCCCTTACTAACGGACAAATTCTTCAGATCACAGGTGATGTACACATTCAGCGTAGTGGACGTAGAATTCAAGCGCAAATTGGTACAGATATTTACCCAGAGGATCAGTTATTTATCGCCAATGGCGCACAAGTCATCTTGCAATGTGCTGACTTATCCAGCCAAACCCTATCCCCTGGAAGCAATCGCCTCAATCCCTGTCTACCTGCCACTGATGAATGT
>CAZNNK010000705.1:0-4049 GCA_964574085.1 uncultured Coleofasciculus sp. | reverse complement strand
GGCGCAAGTCTTTGCGCCCCTACAGTTTCCGGGCGTAATTCTAATTCATCAAATAGGGTGTGCCACGCCACTACATTTCAAAAATTCAGCCAACAACATTAAGGTGTGTTGGCTTTAGCGCGGCTCTGCATTGTGTCTTGCAAGTGTTCACCTTTCTCGCGCTGCTGGGCTGCTGATTCTCGCGTTTGCTGTTGAGTCGGGGTATCAGCAGAGGGAACTTCGACTTCTTCTTCTGCGCGGTTGAGCATGTTTTGTTTCAACTGCTCGTCGGCGAGACGCTCTTGAGTGGCAAGTTTCCGTGCTTCGTCTTGGGTATTCATAATTTTATTCTCCATAGTCTTTACACTGCAATGGTTATCGGCGTTTTTTGCTTGTTCAGATCAGGTCGGGGTATGATCCGAGAAAAGCATCCGAACCTATCCTCTTTGGTATCAAGATTTTGGTGTCCAGATCGTCCCCCAAAAGGGAGAAATTAGGCTGATGATCTAAGGCTAAAGCCCTTACTACAAACTACATTGTTCCAATTTATCCGCGATCGCTTCAGCATGACGCCACCAGTCGTAATATCCTCCCACCCAGCGACGAGATGGCAAATGTCCGGCTGGAGCTTTAAGATTAAACTGATAGGCTGTATCCGGAACGCGAGGATTGTGAATCGACCAACCCACGCGATCGCAGAAACTGGGATAATCAGTTTCAACCTCTTGATAGATGCGGCTTTGCACCGTAAAGCCAAAATGGTGTTTACTGTATTTCACCCATAGCTGATCCAGGGTATGCAAGTCTTCACAGGGTAATTCTTGGATATCATCCAACTTCAGATAATAACCGGGGAATTTGCCACAGGCTTGACCCAATATTATCCAGGTTTCTTCATCTGCTTTTTGCCATTTATGGGTGGCTAAGAGTTGCTTTAACCGCTGATAGTCAATTCCCACTTCTGAGGTGAGACGATTTCGTTTAGTTTTGCGGGTTTCGGGTTGCCAAAGGTTGATAAAATGAGTGCCGACAGGAGGAGAGATAGCAGGTGTCAAATCCGTGATCACCTCATCAGCCGATTGATAGCGTTGTTTGAGGCTAGAATGAGTTAACTGATCCAGGATTTTACAGAGGCGATCGCTAATCTGGGTTCCGGGGGGTAAGAAATCCCGCCACACCCAGGTTTCGTTGAATGTATCATACAGGTCAAAGGGAGATACCTGAGTCATTAGATAAAGGCAGGTTACTCCCAAACTATACAGATCACTTGCCCAAAATGCTTTACCTTTGAGTTGTTCGGGAGCCATATATTCCGGGCTACCAATAATTGTACCCGTTTGCAGTAATGCGGTATCCGTCAGCAATTTGGCAACACCAAAATCAATTAACACTAATTTCCCGTCCTCTTGGCGGCGGATAATATTGGCGGGTTTGATATCTCGATGCAGTACACGATGGGCATGAATATAGCGAATCAAGGGTAATAGTTCACGCAATAATTTCCAAATTTGCTCTTCGTTGTACTGTCCCTGCTGGGTTAATTCCTCGCTCAAGGTTAGCCCCGGAATAAAGTCTTGAATTAAATAAAGTTGTTGATTCTGCTCAAAATGTGCCAGAAGTGTTGGAATTTGCGAATGGTTACCCAATTCATTTAAACGGATGGCTTCTTGGTGAAACAGTTCTTTGGCTTTTGGTAAGGTTGCTGGCTCGGAGTTTTGCAGATAAAGTTGTTTGATCACACAATAGGGTTGACTGGGAATATCTTCGTCAACTGCCAAAAATGTTCTGCCGAATCCACCGCTACCGAGGGGGCGTAGAGGGCGGTAGCGTTCTTTTAGCTGTAGCCTTTCCCCACAGGTTTGACAAAAGTGAGCGGAATCGAGATTTTCCGGTGTCAGGCATCCCGGTTTAATACAATAAGTCATAAGTTATAAGCAAAATTCGCCCTAACTGTAGAGACGTAGCATGCTACGTCTCTACATCTCCTACTATGTTTCTACATCTCCTACTTCCCCGTTTCCTGTTTCCTGTTCCCTGTTCCCTCTAAATCATTATTAGGAGACAATCTGAATCCCATGGCTGGCAAACTTCGTCACCCAAAACCCTAAATTTGGATCAGGGATTTCTGACTGGACGTGTTGTAAAAGCGCTTGGGCTTGTTCCTGAGACTGACAAAGAGCGAATACGGTAGGACCCGAACCGGACATCATTGTGCCTAATGCACCGCAATTTTCAAAGGCTTGCCGCAGTTGCAAGACTTGGGGATAGTTAGGGAGTACAACTTGCTCCAAATCGTTGTATAGCAGTTGACCAATTTTAGCAACATTTTTATTTAAAATAGCTTGAACCATAGAACCCGAATGCACGCGAGTGGGGGGATTTATCGTTTCAGTTGTTGTGGATTTATCGACTCGCTCTGAACGTCCATAAGTATGGCTAAACTGAGACCGATAGGTTTGATATGCCCAAGCTGTAGAAACGGCTAAGTTTTGATGTTTGGCTAACACCACATAGAACGAATCCAGACTGGGTAAGGGATCAAGTTCTTCGCCTCGCCCGGTTGCGATCGCGGTTCCCCCAGCTAGACAAAAGGGTACGTCTGAACCCAGTTTCGCGGCTAACTCTTGTAATTCTGGCTGCGTGAGTCCCAATTGCCAAAGCATATCTAATCCTACCAACACAGCAGCAGCATTGGTTGATCCTCCGGCTAATCCAGCCGCGACGGGAATCTTCTTTTTAATCGTGACTTCCACACCGCCAAACTGCGCCCAGCAATCGGGAAACTGTTGACTCATCAAATCCACCGCCCGGTAAGCTAGATTCGTTTTATCTAGGGGGACTTGCTGGTGATCGCAGTGAACTTGAATGGTTTGAGTCCCAATAGCCCGGACACTCACTTGATCAGCGAGTTCAATGCTTTGCAGGATCATCGCCAGTTCATGATACCCATCGGCGCGATCGCCTAGTATTTCCAGATACAGATTAATTTTGGCAGGGGCGATTAGGGAATAGGAACGCATGGGAATGATGAGTTATGAATTATGAATTATGAATTATAAATTACATCGAATAGGTTACTCGTGCAGCTTTGTGGACATAATCCATCAGTCAATTCCCTGCTCCCAGACGTGCCATGGCACGTCTCTACATTGCTTCCTCTGCTCCCCCTTCTGTTTGGTTTAAGCGATTGGCAAGAGCAACCCATTGGCTAACGCTTAAGTCTTCAGCACGGGCTTGGGGATGACTGTCTACTTGTTCGAGTAATTGGTTAATTTTATCGCGATCGCACAGGGATTTGAGGTTATTTCGCAACATTTTCCGCTTACTGGCAAAACCCAGCTTGACTAAGGTTTCTAGCTGTTGGGGGTTATCGGCTGGAGGTTCTACAATGCGGGGACGCAAGCGGACAACAGCGGAGTCTACTTTGGGCGGTGGGGAAAAGGCTTTAGCTGGGACATCACAGATCCAGTCACAGTCTGCCAGATATTGTACCCGCACCGATAATGCGCCAAATGCCTTAGAACCCGGTTTCGCACATAATCGTTGCGCCACTTCTTTTTGCACCAAGAGTACAATTAACTCAAAGGCAGGAATAACAGGTTGGGCGATGGTTCCCAGCAGCGTTTGCAAAATCGGTCCAGTAATGTTGTAGGGGATATTAGCAACGACTTTATTCGGATACTGGAACTTCTCAAAGGCGGCGAGATGTTGGTGTAAGTTCAGGGAGAGAATATCCCCTTGTAAGAGTAGGAAATTTTCATGTTGACCTAAACTTTTGACCAAACGTTGACATAAATCCCGGTCAATCTCAACCGCCACCAATGACTCTACCTCCGCTAAGAGTCGCCGCGTCAGCACACCCGTTCCCGGACCAATCTCCAGCAGGCGATCGTGTGGCTGCAAGTCGGCTGCTTTCACGATTTGATTTAGGGCTTTTTCACTACGCAGCCAATGTTGAGCGAACTGTTTACGGGCTTTGGGTGTCATTACTCGATTATTTGATAACTTATGAACAAGGGCGGGTTTTGTTGATCAGTTGTGGGTAACTAGCTAGATTGAGCCCCTAAACC
>CAZNNK010000704.1:0-4058 GCA_964574085.1 uncultured Coleofasciculus sp. | reverse complement strand
CCCAGAAACCGCAAACCCAGATGAATCGCGATCGCAACCAGTATCGCCCCCAAGACAAAACCTAACGCCTGACGAATATAGGCGGGCGATCGCTCAAATTGTGCCTGTGTCAATGCCCTCTCCAGAATTCCCCGCCAAATCTGGGCTTGGCGAAAAGGGGTAAGGGCTTGAATCACATCCCCTTCCGTCACACTCATCACATAGGTTTCATCCGGCTGGAAACGAATAATCGTCCGTCCTTTACCCTGATCCACCTCAATGCTTACCGGATCAGGCGATCGCACCGCTTTCGCCAAAACGCGGTTAATCCCCTCAGCCCTTTCCTCTGCGGTATAGGTATTAAAACCCTCCACCTCAAATAAAACACGACCGTCTAGCACCACAGGCGCTTTGTCAGTACGAGTCGTTGGGGAAGTCTGGGCAATGGTGGGAAATGGGTTCAGCGTCAGCAGCAGCGTCAGCAATGCCAACAGGATAAACCGCCAACGTCTTAGAGGGAGCCGGGGGAGCTGAGGGAGCTGAGGGAGCCGGGGGAGCTGGGGGAGCCGGGGGAGCTGAGGGAGCTGGGGGAGCATTTTTATGGATGGGTTATTTTCACAAATGACTACTAGCGCCGGATGGAAGAAATCACAATTGAATAAATTTAATGCTTCATAAGCCAAGGTGAAGGATTATTAATCATATTGACGAAACCCGTTAAAACTTGGTTGTAAGTCCCATAAACGTCTCGACCGACTTGAATATCCATATAGCTACATTTAACAGCAAACTCTATCCAATTTTGAGTTTCAGCCGCTTCTGCTTCGCAGTCATTCAGTTTAGTGATGAAAGCAGCTTCATATCGTCTTTTACGCCATGCTTCTGCGAGATTGGCACAAACTGAGCGAGAAGAACGACGAATCTGGTCAGTTAAAGAATAGCGCTCCTCTACAGGAAATTTTTTGGATAACTCAAAAATTATCATGGCTGAATTAAACGCCATCTTATAAACTTCCAAGTCTCTATGACTTTTCAACATGTTTCTACCCATCTTCCTCGACTAAACCAAATACTTACTACTCAAATAAACTCTAAGTTAGTCCTCCCCAGCCTCCCCAGCCTCCCCAGCCTCCCCAGCCTCCCCCGCTTCCCCCGCTTCCCCAGCCTCCCCAGCTTCCCCAGCTTCCCCCGCTTCCCCCGCTTCCCCAGCCTCCCCAGCCTCCCCCGCTTCCCCCGCTTCATTTCAACAGACGACGACTAGACGGCGCTGTGGGCGACGGTTGAGGGCGCGATCGCTCTAAAATTGTGCTAGCTATCGCCCAAGCCGCAAACGCGGTTAACAACAAAACCCCGATCCCAATCGCCCAGATCACTACTTTCTTTTGGGGAATCGACTTCATCGACGGCGTAAAACTAGATACATTGGGACTCTGGGCGGTGGCGTTGAGATCATTGCTGTGGACTAAGGTGGCGGTCATTTTATAGGGACCCATCCGTAGGGTATCTTTAAACGAAATCGGTTGATTGGCTTGACGCAGGGGTCGCCCATTCAAAAAGGTACCGTTAGCACTGCGTTGATCGGTAATGTACATTTGGTTATTTGCCACCGTAATCAAGACGTGAAACCGCGAGATCTCTGGGTTAGCCAGTTCCAACCGAGATACCAACTCTCCTCCCCAATACTCTGGCATTTGATCCAATTCTCGACCGATCGCGATCGGGGCGGCTAATAGCGATCGCTTGACTTCCCCAGTTTCTGGGTCTTCCCAGGTTAATTGAATATACATAGACTTGGTAGACCTCAAACATCTTGCTATAGTAATGGTTCCCGTTTTTTGAGCTATATTGCGGGGGAAACCGAAACCGCAACGCCTACTTTCACGTCAAACGCTTTGGGTATTGGATTAAACGATTGGGCAAAGGATTCCGGATAAGGATAATGATGATTAGGTTACTATCCAAATCATATCGTTAAAAATAATTAAGACAGTAGGTCAAGGATTCAGTTTTCCTGTAATGAGCGGTAGGGCATGAGCTTCAATCTTTTCCGTCGATTTCAACCCACGACTACGGATCAACCCCTCGGTGGACGCTATAAAATCGAGCGTCAACTGGGACTAGGCGGATTTGGTCAAACCTTTCTGGCGCAAGACCTCCACTTACCCGGACACCCCCAATGCGTGATTAAGCAGCTTAAACCCAAAACCACTGATCCCGCCAGCTTAGAAACCGCCAGACGCTTGTTTGACACCGAAGCTCAAGTCCTCTATCAACTGGGTAATCATGACCAAATTCCCCGGCTGCTGGCACATTTTGAAGAGAATCAAGAATTTTATTTAGCACAAGAATTAATTCTAGGCAATCCCCTCACCCAGGAATTGAGAAAAGGTCAGCATTGGTTAGAATCTCAAACCATTGCCCTACTACAGGATATTCTCCAGGTTTTGGCGTATGTCCATGAGCAAAATGTCATTCATCGCGATATTAAACCCTCTAACCTGATTCGCCGCCAACAGGATAGCAAAATTGTCCTCATTGACTTTGGTGCGGTGAAGCAAGTTACCACTCAATTTAGTCATCCTCAATCGGGACAAACTAATTTAACCATTTCTATTGGGACTCAAGGCTATGTTCCCAAAGAACAGTTAGGCGGACAACCCCGGTTTAGTAGTGATGTATATGCGGTGGGTATCTTAGGGATTCAAGCCTTAACCGGAACTCATCCCAGACTGCTGCGGGAAAATCCAGAGACGGGAGAAATTCAGTGGCGTGATTTAGCCCCTCATGTTAGTCTCAACCTGGCGCAGGTTTTGGATCAGATGATCCGGTATGACTTCCGCGATCGCTATCAAACCGCCACCGAAGCCCTAGACGCCCTGCAACGTCTCTCTAGCCATATTCCAGCTTCCGATACAACCCAACGATTACCCGATTCCTCAGACACCACAGCATCGCTTCCGGGATCAACCTCAACTCAGATTTGGAAACCCACGGAATCCCCAGTCACATCCCCACCAGACAGCAGTAGCACTCAGTTACCCGAAACCTGGCGTAATTCCCAACCCGCCTCAGGAAGTTCCGTTCCCACAGTGGTTACACCGGGTTCTAATCCGCAGCGACGGCTGAATCTGTGGTTAGTTGTGGCAATTATCGGTATTGTCGGCGGAATCGCTGGGGTGGCGACAACGCGACTGATTCCCCAATTTACCAGCAAAACGACGAATCAGACTCAGGAGTTAACCGCCAAGTCTGCAAACCCTACAACTCAACCCTCCCCAGCCTCTTCCCCTGAAGCTTCCCCTACAGATGAGACAGCGAGGAATCCCAATCAAGACGCAGAGTCACCCCCCTCTGAACAGACTACCTCGGATACAACAAAACCTGATCAACAAACCTCTCCGGCTAGTTCACCGGAATCCACTCCCTCCCCTTCTGTACAGAAGTCACCCCCAGTAACTCAAAATCCCGCACCCCCAAAACCACCTACTCCAACGCCAAAGCCAACAAAGGTTCAACCAACACCATCACCCGTTCCCTCAGCTTCTCCTTCCCCCAATACCGCCAACGCCAAAACCCATTGGCAACGCTGCTATGATTTAAACACCCAGGTTCGTCCAACCGAAGCGATTCAGGCGTGCGATCGCGCCTTAGCCATTAACCCTGACTATCCGGAAGCCTTGTGGAGTAAGGGTGCAGCGTTAGATCAGTTGGGAAGACACCAAGAAGCATTAAACCTCTACGAAAAAGCCACAACCCTGAAGCCAGATTTTGCCGAAGCCTGGATTAATCAAGGTGTGGCGTTGATTTTATTAGGTCAACCGGAGAAAGCAATTCCGGTTCTTGATCGCGCCACTCAGCTTAAACCCAATTCCGCCAACGCCTGGATTAACAAAGCCGAAGCCTACATGGAATTGGAACGATTTGATGACGCGATTGCCTCTCTGAAAAAGGCGCTGGAAATTCAACCCAATAATGAGTATGCCGCAACCATGTTAATCGCAGCCGAGGCGAAAAAGTAAGCTGGGGGAGCTGGGGGAGCCTCACAAGGGTAGGTTTTTTAAGATTGCGGTTCAGGTAAG
>CAZNNK010000703.1:0-4060 GCA_964574085.1 uncultured Coleofasciculus sp. | reverse complement strand
CGGGCGCACGTCGGTGCGCCCCTACAATTCTAATCAACCAATTAAGGTGTGCCACGCTACTACGGTAGATCAAGAATTTCAGCTAAATTTCTTTTTGCCTGTATTGTAGATCACCAAGCACTAAATTCTACCCCATCAAACTTGGTAGGATAAGCGGCATAATGATTACTCAGGGGAGTATGTCTATGCCAAAATCCAACCCGCCACCCTCGCTGAAACGAGAATTGGATCTCCGGGGTGCTATCCTAGTCGGACTGGGTTCGATGGTGGGAACCGGGGTATTTGTCAGTATTGGTATCGCCGCCGGAGTCGCTGGAACATCGGTAATCTTAGCCGTCGCCATCGCCGCCTTACTCGCCGCCTGTAATGGGTTAAGTAGCGCCCAACTTGCGGCGAATCATTCCGTTAGTGGGGGGACTTATGAATATGGGTATCGCTATCTTACCCCTTGGCTGGGCTTTACGGCGGGTTGGATGTTTCTCTTAGCGAAAACAGCATCAGCGGCGACGGCGGCTTTGGGCTTTGCGGGTTATTTGTTAAATGCATTGCGTCTGGATGCGAATCAATGGTTAGTTCCCCTGGCGCTGGTTACCGTGGTGATCTTGACGCTAATTGTCTTAGGGGGAATTCGCCGTTCTAACCTAACTAACCTAATTATTGTTTCCATTACCCTACTCTCGCTGATGATCTTTATGATCACGGGTTTACCTCATGTCACCCCTGGGAATTTTACTCCCTTTTTCCCAGATAAAAGTGCGATCGCCTCTTTACTCCATGGCAGTGCTTTAATGTTTGTGGCGTATACTGGCTATGGTCGAATTGCCACATTGGGAGAAGAGGTGCATCAACCGCGACGTACTATCCCGATCGCAATTATCTTGACGATGATTGTCACTATGATCCTGTATATGGCAATCGCCGCCGTGGGTGTAGGTTCTGTGGGTGTGGATACCCTTAGCGCCGCCACCCAATCCAAAGCCGCCCCCTTGGAAGTCGCTTCTCGCCAATTTGGGATTCCTCTGGTTCCCCCATTACTCGCCCTGGGTGCAATGACGGCGATGGTAGGCGTATTGCTAAACCTGATATTGGGATTATCTCGCGTATTATTGGCTATGGGGCGTCGGCGGGATATGCCCAGAATTGTAGCGCGTCTGAATGCGGCGGGAACAACACCCTATATATCAGTGATCTGTATTGGAGTCGCGATCGCGGCGTTGGTTCTAATTGGTAATGTAAAAACAACCTGGTCATTTAGTGCTTTTACCGTTTTGGTTTATTATGCCCTTACCAACCTGTCTGCCCTACGGCTATCTGCCCAAGAACGACTGTATCCCAAATGGATCGCTGGGGTAGGATTAGCTGGGTGTCTCGTCTTAGCCTTTTGGGTGGAACCACAAATTTGGTTGGTTGGTCTGGGATTAATTGTAGCCGGATTAGCCTGGAAAACGATAGTATTGCCATTGGCTTTAGGTTCACGAAATCACTAATTCAGTGCAGCGATGATCGGTGATAAGGTGTCAGTAGGTGAAAAGGGGAAACGATTGTCCGGCGTTACCAAGAAGCGTCAACGACGACGAATCCGGAAAAAATCATCAGCTAACGGCTGTCTAGTTGCATTAGGTGCGATCGCCGCATTAATCGCCACGGGTGCGGTCATCACTGGAGGGATATGGCTAGGACTTCGCCTGATGATTGATCCCAATGCGGCGATCTGGCTGAATCGTATCTTACCCGGATGGACACGCATTCCCATCGCTGATGCTTCCCCCCCCCAAACCCTGGCAACCATACGCGACGAGTTGCGCCAAACTGGGTTAATCGCGGGAGAACTGGTGTCACTGAATACAGGACAACCTTATCGAGAAACCCCTATCCTCTTACCCATCTTAAAATCTCAGTCAAACTGTCAAACCAATTGCCAAAAAATTGTCGAACTAAGACTCTATCAACCCATCGAATTCCAGCAAGCAGAACTTGCTTACCAATTGGTCACTCAGCTTGCGATCAAAGCACCTGAAGAATACTTTGTTCTCTCTGCTGCCGATGTCATTAATGGCAGTGCCTCTCGTTCCCTCGCCTTTACTCGATTTACCCCGTTAGAAAATCAGGCACCCGCGACAGGATTTTGGTTTAACCTCTGGGGCGTTCGCCCAACTGATGGATCGCCAAAAAGTTATGGGCAAATCCTCCATTACAATCCCGAACAAATGCACCTGAGTGTTTTGCTGGATTGGCAAAGTCCCACCGATAACCCCCCCTATTGGCAACAAGTTACGGGTGATTCTACCCCGGAATTAGTGATTAATCAAACCGTGGGGTTAGAACCCAAATTTCAGGTCTACCAGGTACAACCCCGCCAGTTTCTCCTCAATCCGATTCAACTCAGTGAAATTTCTCTGAATACACGGGCTGATGATAGTCCCACCTATCGTAATTCCTTAATGTTAGCCCGGAATGGGTTATGGTCTTGGGCATATCGACGATTGCAACAAGAACAGAAAAACACGGAGTCGGCGACAGTCCAAGCCCAACTAGACGTGATTCGACTTCATGCCCAATTTACTCAAGCCCAAGCAAACCAAACCTGGGCAAGTCAAGGACAACAAGTTCTCGCTTATCTGATTGATGGACGTTGGACGGATGCCTTACAGGTGTTTCAAACGGCTGCTGTCAATGGTTCTGCCCAAGAGATTGCCAATTTACTCAAAACCGATACGGAGGGATTATGGCGACGGGTAGAAGCTGCCCTAAATATTAGCCCCAATGATCGCACGGTTAAAACGTGGGGGGCTTTAATTCTCGCCGCCCAAGAAGGACGGGCTAAAGCTGTCTCTTGGTTACAGCAACTTCCATCCCCTGACTCGGAATCGGATCAATCGGACAATAATGCCCAGATTTATGCCTACCTGGATTATTTGGATACTGCGTTAGCAGAGGTTCCCGCCATCACCCCTCATTTCAGTCAAATTGTCGGTACTGCACAATCGGTTGAAACTGTCAAGCCGGAAAATTGGCGACAACCGCAAGCCGGAAATACAGGAACATTTCCCATCGCCTTAACCCCCCCAGCTTCAGGCTTCCAGAAAGCCCCCCAGGAGGTTTGGTATCAGGTAGAAGTCGCCGCCTTTAATGATGGTCAACGCTGGCGTCAAACACCATTTACCGATTTACAATTGTCCACAGTTGGTGCAACTCAGCGTCTTTGGCAATATCTGGGTTTAGACACTGATCCATACCTACAAATCGCCGTCTGGTCGGCGGAGGGACGCCAGGAGACGATCGTGGCGACGGTTCAAGGGGTGTCCTATCAAGAGGGTGTAATCAAGCTTTTAGCCACAGGACAAGCCTTACCCCAGACCGAAAAGAGTCGTCCCATGGCATATTCTCAAACCGCCCTGCGCTGGCTAGAACCGGGTTCAATTAGCATATCCGATTTAAACCAACTGCAACCGCAATGGGTCGCGGCAATATTACCAACACTGTGGCAGGAATT
The DNA here is from genome assembly GCA_964574085.1 of uncultured Coleofasciculus sp. GTDB lineage: Bacteria > Cyanobacteriota > Cyanobacteriia > Cyanobacteriales > Coleofasciculaceae > Coleofasciculus. The sequence continues at coordinate 567 of CAZNNK010000703.1, read as the reverse complement.
GGTTAAAAGTGGCAAGCGATCGCCCGAAGTCGAACCCACGATTCCGATGATGTTGCAAGAGATTGGACATTGGTTAGTACAGCCTCTGGATTTAACCGGAAACGATGAACCGGAAGCCGTTTTAACCCTGTATGAGGATCTCTCGAGTAGCAATCAAACCCTGAATATCAAACGCCCGGAAACGAACACGCAGGAGTATAAACCTCGGACATTAATATTTTCCGAGAAGGGGGCGTTACTCTACAGTGAATTTTCCACCCATGGGAATACATCACTGACTGCGATCGCGGATTTGGGGGATGGGGGAACGGCGGCGTTAGTTGTGGCGGGTGAGAATCAGTATAGGCTTAAGCGTTGGTCAGATCAGCGTAAACGTTTTGAGTGAAGGCAGATTGATTATCTTTAGGACTTACACAAAGGCTCTATCTGTAGGGTGTGTTAGCGTAGCGTAACGCACCTTTGCCCTATTAACCGATGACGACCACCGTACAAAACGCCAATCATCAAGAGTTAGTCGGCTTGATCTGGAGTATCGCCGATAAGCTGCGAGGTCCCTACCGACCCCCT
>CAZNNK010000702.1:0-4062 GCA_964574085.1 uncultured Coleofasciculus sp. | reverse complement strand
AAACGGAGACTGATTAATATCCATGGGAATATAAGCTTCCGTCGAATGCACCACAACTAATCGCAACTTACGCCATATTTCCCGATTTTTCGCCTCTTCATGCCACGATCGCAACAAGCCGAAAAAATCAGCCGTGAGTTCAGGATAATGAAACACCCGATCCACTTCATCTAATCCTAAAACCAACGGTGTGGCAATCGTTGCCAATAAATACCGCTCAAAATAGGACTTACAACTCACCTTACTGCCAAAGGTTTTACTCCAATACTGCTCCAAGCGATCCGGTAATTCCAGTTCTAGGGTAATCACCGCACAAAACCACTGCAAGAAGCGATCTAAATTGCTAAAAACATTACTATCTGCTAATTGAAAACTTAACGGAACTGTGGCATAATTAAGCTGAGTTCCCTGATGTAAAATTCGTGCCATTAACGACGTTTTCCCCATTTGTCGCGGCGCTTTAATTCGGATTAAGGAACCCGGTTTAGCCACCGCTTCATAGCAGCGCTGTTCAACACCAGGGCGTTCCACATAAAACGCTGAGGCTAATTCAACTTGTCCTCGGGGTAATTCCGGTTCAGCGACAGGTTGAGGCGGATGATTGGGGGTGAGGGAATAGGGACTGGGAAACGTTGCGGATTTGGGATTGCCTTCTGGAGTAACGGTTGGTTGATCAGTACAAAGCCAATCCCGGACTGAGTTTAACACAACAGCCGTATCCTCAGGCGATCGCCATTCCTGTTGGGACACCCCTTTGAGATAACCGCGTAAGTCATGGTTGAGTAATGTCCAAGGGCAATTAATCCGAATCGCCAGCATATCGGGTTTCCCCTGCGGATGTTGATCCCGTCGCCGTTTTGCCCATTGCACCTCTTCGGTTACCATCTCACTCGACGCCGCCAGAGGGGACAACAATAACACCACGCGATCGCAACGGTTTAATTCGGCATAAATTTGCTGCAATCCCTGGGTTGCCATGCGGAGACTACCATTAGCAATAAACACCTGACACCCTTGGGCAGTTAACGCCGTTTCTAATTGTATGGCAAGGCTTTTATCCGGATCAGTGCCACAATGATAGCTGAGGATAATCTGAGGTTGATTTGTCGCCGCCACAGTATCCTCTGGAATTAAATGGGGTAAATTATGGGCAATGGCAGTAATTAACTTAGAACGGTGAGATGAGCCTTTATCTTCGTCATTGTTTAGGGCAAATATTTGACAGATATTCTGGATATGTTTTCGCACCGTTCCTTGAGAAATACAGAGTTCCGCCGCAATTTCCCCATCATTTTTTCCGGCGACAAATTGCTGTAAAACTTCCTTTTGTCGCGGTGTGAGTTTGGTAAATGCGTTGGTGAACTCTTGCTGTTCCATTCCCCTGAACTAATAGGTTAATTGTCGGGACGGGTTTAGCCACAATTGTAGGGGCGGGTTTAGCCACTAAAACGACTTGTCACTACTCAATGAACAATAAAACCCGCCTTGCCTCACCGATAACTCCGATAACCGCTTCACCCTCATCCCCTAACCCCTTCTCCATCCCCCCTAGCCCCCTTTAGATACTGCTGGCGAATTTAACATTATGCCCTATAATGGCAAATCTGTACTCCCCATCAGGTAAAGATCACAGGCACGGGCAGCACCTCGTCCTTCGTTGAATGCCCAAACCACCAAACTTTGACCCCGGCGACAGTCACCAGCGGCAAAGACACCGGGAATACTGGTGGCATACTTCCCATAATCGGCTTTGATATTACTCCGGGCATCGCGTTCGAGATCCAAGGCATCTAGCAGGGGTTGTTCGGGTCCCAAGAAACCCATGGCTAATAGAACAAGCTGGGCAGGAATCACTTTTTCCGTACCTGGAACTGGCTTAGGAATAAATCGACCTTGGTCGTTTTTCTGCCACTCGATTGTCACTGTATGCACCGCTTTCACCTGTCCTTCCTCATCCCCCTCAAACTTCGTCGCGGTGGTGAGATAGGAACGGGGATCAGCGCCAAACTTCGCCGCCGCTTCTTCCTGCCCATAATCCATGCGATAAATCTTGGGCCATTCGGGCCAGGGGTTGTCGGGGGCGCGTTCTAGGGGAGGTTGGGGCATGATTTCCAGTTGCACCAGACTCTTACATCCGTGGCGCAGGGAAGTACCAACGCAGTCGGTTCCGGTGTCACCGCCGCCGATAATCACCACATCTTTGCCTTCAGCGGAGATAAAGTTGCCGTTTTTACTGTTATCTAAAAGCGCCTTGGTATTAGCAGTCAGGAAATCCATGGCGAAGTGGATACCCTTTAACTCCCGTCCTTCGATGGGTAAGTTCCGTGGCTTGGTTGCGCCTGTACAAAGGACTACGGCGTCAAATTCTTTGAGTAGATTCTCGGTGGGGAAGTCTTTACCGACTTCGGTGTTGCAGATAAACTTGACCCCTTCTTGTTCCAGCAGATCAAGGCGGCGCTGAACGACTTGCTTTTTGTCCAGTTTCATGTTAGGGATGCCATACATGAGTAAGCCGCCGGGACGATCGGCTCGTTCAAATACGGTGATCCAGTGACCGGCTTTATTGAGTTGGGCAGCCGCACAGAGTCCAGCCGGTCCAGACCCGATGATTGCCACTTTTTTCCCGGTGCGCTTGGTTGGGGGTTCAGGTTCAACCCAGCCTTCCTCCCAGCCTTTGTCAATAATCGAACATTCGATATTTTTGATGGTCACGGGGGGGTTATGGATACCCAGGACACAAGACCCCTCACAGGGCGCTGGACAGACGCGACCCGTGAATTCGGGGAAGTTGTTGGTTTTGTGCAGGCGATCAAGTGCCTCGCGCCATCGACCTCGATAAATCAGGTCGTTCCACTCTGGGATTAAGTTGTTAATGGGACAACCGCTTGCCATACCCTTGATCAGGGTTCCGGTATGGCAAAAGGGTGTGCCACAGTCCATACACCGCGCCGCCTGAGTTTGGAGTTTTTCCTCGGGCATGGGTAGATGGAACTCATCCCAGTTGCCAATGCGACTGTCGGGTTGCAGTTCTGAGGGTAATTCGCGCAGATATTCGATAAAGCCAGTTGGTTTTCCCATAGTGATGTCTCAAGTTTAGAGCAAGGTATAGTTGTTGCTAAGGTGTTATTCGGTCAATTAGCGATGGCGATGAAGTCCCTAGACTATTTTGGCGGCAAATCCTCACCAATTAGTCGTTGACGGTGACCTGTGACCAACTAAGCGGATGGATGGCTGTCTAGAGACGTTAAAAGCAACATCTGTACAAAGTCAAAAGTCAAAATCAGAGATATTTTGTATCCTCTGTTACAGTTTGTCAATCATTTGAGCGTTTAAATGCCAGGTTGAGACTCGTAAAAAGTTATGTTGGCTCCGGTTAAGGGACTAGGATTCATCAAAATTCACCTCCTTATTGAAGACGGCTAGAGATAGGATACAAAATAATCGCTTCTCGGTTTTCATATTGTCACATTTTTTTATAAAGGAACTTAGACTGCAACTTGGTATCAGAAATCCTGTAACTCCTGCTGGGTGCTGAATATTCTCTTGGTTGAGGAGTGTTAAATTGAGGAGACGGGTGTGGTGAATTGATGCCAGCAGATTGTCCCGACTCTTGTACTGACTGATGGTATGACTATTGGAGTCAATAGCAACGATTGAGCGCAGGTTGTCTGTTGTGCCGTTTTGATATAATCACCTAACGAACTCACCCACTTGTCCCATGTCACAAGCGTGTATTTTAGCTCACTTCAATCACACCTCCTTTGTGCCGAACCTGATCGTCTCGGAACCCACACTAAGCACGATTGTCATCGGAATCGCGATCGCCTTTGGATTCGGTGCGGTTCATGCGCTCTCCCCTGGACATGGCAAAACCCTCGTCAGTGCCTATTTTATCGGTTCTCAAGGCACTCCCCAGCAGGCGGTTTTACTGGGATTAACGATAACCTTTACTCATACACTGAGTATTTTTCTGTTGGGTATAATCGCGCTGTTTGCCTCTCAATACGTTTTGCCGGAACAATCCTATCCAGTGCTGAGTTTGGTAAGCGGGTTAACCATTGG
>CAZNNK010000701.1:0-4065 GCA_964574085.1 uncultured Coleofasciculus sp. | reverse complement strand
GCAGGGGGAGCAGGGGGAGCAGGGGGAGCAGGGGGAGCAGGGGGAGCAGGGGAAGCAGGGGGAGCAGGGGAAGCAGGGGGAGATGAGGAGTTAACTCAAAACGCTTGCTGTTAATTGTTAACTGACAAAACTGATGCGAGTACCAGTAGCGCTGACAATAGCCGGATCAGATAGTGGAGGTGGGGCGGGAATTCAGGCAGATCTGAAAACCTATGCCTTTCACCAGGTTCATGGTACAAGTGTCCTGACTTGTGTCACTGCCCAGAATACCCAAGGGGTCAACCGAGTTGATGCCTTACCCGTCGCTGCTGTTGTTGCCCAAATTGAGGCAGTGGTGCGCGATATAGGGACTCAGGCGACCAAAACAGGCATGTTACTCAACGCCGAGATTATTAATGCGGTGGTGTCTCAGGTGAAGGGGTTCAATCTTGAGCCGCTTGTGGTTGATCCGGTGATGGTATCGCGCAGCGGAGACCAACTGATTGATGACCAGGCGGTAACGTCTTTGCGAGAGGGTTTGATTCCTTTGGCAACGATAGTGACACCTAACCGTTATGAAGCTCAATTACTTAGCGGTTTAGAGATTCATACCCTTGATGATATGCGATCGGCTGCCCAACGCATTTATCAACTGGGAGCAAACGCTGTCTTAGTTAAGGGCGGTGCGATGAGGGGTGATCTGTGTGGGGTCGATGTCTGGTTTGATGGTTCCCAGTTCTACACCCTGAAAACAACGTTGATTGAAACCAAGAATAATCACGGTACAGGCTGTACACTCAGTAGTGCGATCGCGGCGAATTTGGCGCTGGGACAGACCCCATTCACCGCCGTGCAACAGGCAAAGGAGTATGTAACAACAGCCCTGCAACACGCTCTCGATATTGGTCAAGGATATGGATCTGTGGGGCATTTTTTCCCATTATTGCCCGCTTGATCACACTGGATTTACCAGTGTGAAAGACTAAACTACAAGTTTCTATAAGTTGAGTCTACACGGTTAATGTTAAATAGCATTGAACTCTTCTCGAAAGGGGCGAATAGTGTAAGATAGGCGTCGTATAATTAATGCCACAGTTATGGAGCTAGGAGATCAGCGGCAGGATGGTGACAACTCTACCTAGATCGTTCACTACCCCACCCATGCTCATCCCATAAACAAGGTATCCAGCCGCGAATTCAATGAATTCTAATTCCCCAATTAATCCTTCTATGCAAAATCCGCCAACCGACCGTTATACCCAGTCAACCGCTGCCAATACTTATTGCCCGTCAGTGCCAATCTCTGTATACCGGGAACTGGCGGCTGAGTTACAAGCCGCCCAAGCGATGTTGGATTCTCTCAATGGTCAAAATAAGCAGTTGGTCAAACAAAACCAAAAATTGCGCCAAGAAGTGGAAAAAGTGCTGCAATCGACCCAACGTCTGCAGCAGGTTGTGGATTCATTGACACCTGTTACTAGCGGGGAAATGCCTCGCCGCCAATCGATTCCCTCAGAACCCCATCCCACCCCGTCAATCCCTAAATCCCCTAAATCAGCTCCCTCTAGGGCAGGGGTTGAGGTTCCTCTCCCTCATCCCCAGTTAGACCCCCTTTCCTCGCCTTACAGAGAAAGTTTCGTCATTGAACAGGAAGACTCTCGTTCCCGGCGTACATCCGCCTCTGAGGGTCACAGAGAGGTCAATGGTTGGTTTTTAGTCTTAGCCATTGTGTTGATTGTACTCAGTGCCTTTGGTGCAGGTTTTCTGATTGTACGACCCTTATTAAATAACAGTCGTTAATTGCCCAAGGACATAAGACTTAGCTTGCTTCTTTTCGGGAGCAAGTATGACAAATGACGCATGACGAATTAAAGATTTGTAGAAATTGCCTGAACCGGACAAGTGGGGATACACTGCTCACAGACAATACACCGCGATCGCGTAAAGTTGAGTCGAAAGTCATCGGGGTTCAGGGTTAAGGCTTCTGTGGGGCACACACCTGTACATAATCCACAATCGACACAACTGGTCTCATCAATCAAGATTTCGCGGTCAATCAGGGATACATTGATATCGTGCGATCGCATCCACTCAATGGCAGCATCAAGCTGATCGATATCTCCAGACAGTTCTACCACCAGTTTGCCGATTTGATTGGGGGCGACTTGGGCGCGGATAATATTGGCGGCAACATTGAAATCCTTTGCCAGTCGGTAGGTTATGGGCATTTGGACGGTGCGTTTGGGAAAGGTTAGAGTTAGCCGTTTTTTCATGGTCTTGTTAGCCTATGGACAGTATCGTTTTGATAAAAATTGATCAGTTGTACGTTAAATTGCGTTAAATATGACCGTGAATTCCCCAGACTCCGGATCTCCATCTCCCCAGACACCTCAGGCAAGTCTTAGCGATCGACTGAGAAATTTTATAATTGCCCTAGTCGCCATCATTCTGGGCGTTGCCCTATTCTTAGGATTACAAACAGAGACGGGTTCAGCTTCTCTTGATGCCCAAGCCGAGGAATCCACACCTCTAGAAGTGGCAATGAGTAATGGCAAGCCTACCTTAATGGAGTTCTATGCTAACTGGTGTACGACTTGTCAAGCCATGGCGCAAGACTTGGGAGAATTGAAGCAACAGTACACCGACTCGGTCAATTTTGTGATGCTGAATGTGGATAACAGCAAGTGGTTACCCGAAATTCTCAACTATCGAGTCGATGGTATCCCCCATTTTGTGTTTTTAGATGCCCAAGGCGAAGCCATAGCCCAAACGATTGGGGAACAACCTCGCCCGGTTCTGGAGGCGAACTTAGAAGCCTTGGTTGCTGACCTACCCTTACCCTATACTCAAGGCGATGGACAAGTTTCTACATTTAAAGCGCCTGTGTCATCGTCAAAGTCATCTCCGGATAATCCTCGCAGTCATGGGAGTCAAGTTAAGTAGTCGGCACGGTTGAATGTGAACCAATAAGTAGTCGGACAAAAGAAAACGGCACTGCATTAAGTTTTGTAAATAAACCCCAAACCCTTACAAATGACAAATGACGTAGCTTGCTTCTCGCTTGCGCGAGTTCTCTACCGTTAACTTTAATTGTGTCCACCTACTTAGTAAAGTTTTCGTTACAGAGTTTTGGAGGTAGAGGCTTCACTCCATTATCTTGGATATGGGAGAGCTACTAGGCTACTAGGAGGATAACAATGGCAGATCAACACTCCCCAGCCAATTACACCAGCGCAGACTTGGAGAAAGCGGCACTCAGCCGCTTCCGTTCGCTTATATCTTTTCTACCCAAAAATTGTAAGTTATTTCGAGAACTGTGGAATCGTTCCACAGTATTATGCTTAGACTTTGAAAATTGCCCTAATGGTATTGATCAGGTTATGGGTCAATCTTTTTTACTACTACTCGTTGCCCATTACTTAGGATTAGCTGACTCTGTACTTTTCCGCAGAGGTAAAAAGGTAATGGGATGGATGACCATGATGACCTAGGGCATCAATTCAATAATCCCAGTTAGGTTGTCACGCTGTTGATTGGCAAGTCAAAGGTCATGTAAAAACGTGGCAGGTTACGTCGATCAAACTATTATTTTTGTGTAGCCAAAGTTACGATTGTTTGGTTTAGTTTAATTTATGTAAGCGGTGGGTTAGAGATTAAGGTCAAGATGTTAAGGTAAAAGGATGTATCGTGCAAAAAGGCTTCAAGGCGAGAACCTCTGAACCTGTAACGATTGCTACTGTGCTACCTCTGAGTTTGATGAAGCATATACTTGAGTTATTTCTTCTGTAGTTTTATGACGCTGATACTTTGGTCAATAACGTTACTGATTGCCGTAATAGCTGTATACCTCAGCATTAGAGTTACTGAAGAAATAGAACGAGTCGCTGCTGTACTCACTGCCTTAATCTGTCTGGTATTCTGCTTGTTTTTTGCTCCGTTGCCGATAAAAATAGCAATTCTACTCCTTCTCCTCATGAGTCTAAACTATACGGTTAACCTAATTAGCCGATATATTTCATCGGACTCTGATTAAGTAGTCGGACTTTCATTAAAGTTAACGGTTGAGATCAGGGAACAGTAGAGATT
>CAZNNK010000700.1:0-4066 GCA_964574085.1 uncultured Coleofasciculus sp. | reverse complement strand
GCTAGGAACTTCCCCAATGGAGCCATGTTCCGGTTTGACGATAACCTACGCTATCTGGTGGCGGATGGTCAGGCGTTGGCACAAGCCGGACATCGTGGGGAAGCCTTGCGTGGGAAAACCCTCTGGGAGGTTTTACCGCCAGAAAACTGTGCCTTGGTTGAGCCACTCTATCATGCTGCGTTAGCCGGCGTTGAGCAGACTCAAGAAATTAGCCTTCGAGGGTTCACCTATTTGTGTCAGAGTACGGCGGTGAGAAATGATGCAGGAACCATCATCGCCGGGATGGTTGTCACCCAGGATATCACCGATCGCAAGCAATTTGAACAAGCCTTAATCAGGAGCGAGAACCGCTTCCAAGAAATTGCCAGAACCGTGAGTCAGTTCTTCTTTGTCCGCTCCGCCCGTTCCGGTCAGTTTCTCTACGTCAGTCCCGCCTACGAAACGATATGGGGACGTTCTTGTGAAAGTCTATATCAACACCCAGAATCCTGGATAGAGGCGGTACATCCAGAGGATCGTCCGTTGGTTCTCGATTCCCTTAGCCAACAGTTTCAAGGACATTCGGTAAAGCGGGAGTATCGGATTATTCGACCTGATGGTGAACAACGCTGGATTACTGCTGATATTTCGGTGGTGCGAGATGAAACGGGAGAACTGTTGCGGTTTGTTGGCTTGGTTGAAGATATTACCGAACGCAAACAAGCGGAGTTAGACCTCCAATCGACTAAAGAACGCCTGCAATATCTGCTCACGGCGAGTCCGGCGGTTATTTTTAGTTCTCAAGTCGAAGGCGATTACTCCGCTACGTTTATGAGTGAAAATGCTAGTACAATTCTTGGCTATGATGCTGAGAACTTTATCTACAATGCTCCGTTTTGGTGGGAGCGAGTTCACCCAGAGGATAGGGCGGGGATGAACGAGGTTATACCGCAACTGTTTGCTCAGGGATATTGTAACTACGAGTACCGCTTTCACCATGGGGATAGCAGGTATCACTGGTTCGCCACTCAACTGCGTTTGATTCGAGATGAAATGGGGACACCAGTAGAATGTGTGGGGTATTTAATTGATATTACGGAACGTAAACAAGCGGAGGAAGCCTTACGAGAGCGGGAGGAAGAATATCGTCGCATTGTCGAAACCGCCGATGAGGGAATTTGGAGTATCGACATGGACGGAAATACGATATTTGTTAACCCGAAAATGGCGCAAATGTTGGGGTATTCAGTGGAGCAGATGCAGGGAATGCCCATGTTTGCTTTTATGGATGAAGCGGGGAAAGCTAGGGCTACCCGAAACTTAGAGCGTCGCCGTCAGGGAATTCATGAAAAGCATGAATTTAAGTTTCGCTGCTGTGATGGTTCAGATTTGTGGACGTTAATCGCCTCAACTCCGATTTGTGATACCTCAGGACAAGCGACAGGAGTCTTGGGGATGATTACTGATATTACTGAACGCAAACGAGCTGAAGACGCCCTACGCTATAGTGAACAACTCTACCGTACTATGGCAAAACATTTCCCCAATGGGGCAATTTTCTTGTTTGATCAGGAGCTGCGGTATTTAGTGGCAGATGGTCAAGGATTAGGTCGCTCAGGCTCAGGATATAGTCGGGATGTCTTAGAAGGAAAAACGATTTGGGAAGCGTTATCTGAGCAAGAATGTGCGGTAGTTGAACCCCTGTATCGTGACGCTTTAGCCGGGATAGAAAAAACCCTGGAAATACCCTATCGAAATCGGATTCAACTGCTGCAAACGCGGGCGGTGCGAAATAAGGTGGGAGAGATTATTGCTGGGATGGTTGTCGCTCAAGATATCACGGAACGGAAGCAAACCGAGGAATCCTTAAGAGAAAATGAAGCATTTTTACGCAGCATCTATGAGGGAATTGAAGCGGCTGTCTTTATCGTTGATGTTCTGGAAAATGGTGAATTTCGCTATGTTAGTATTAATCCCGCCCATGAACGGATGTCCGGTCTTCGCAACTCAGAAATACAAGGAAAGACTCCCCAAGACGCCTTAACGCCAGACATGGCTGAGGCGGTGTGTCAACGGTATCGTCGCTGTCTGGCGGCGGGAGAACGGATCACCTATGAACATTCGCTACAGATTAACGGAAAAGATTCTTGGTGGATTAGCAATCTAACTCCCCTGAAAGACAGCAACTCCCGTATCTATCGACTGATTGAGACTAGCTTTAATATTAGCGATCGCAGACAGATTGAACTCCAACTTAAGGAAAACCAACGGTTTATTGAAAAAATTATCAATACTTCGCCGCAACTGCTTTATCTGTTTGACCCAACAGCAGGAACTGATCTGTATATTAATCGGCAGTCTATTGATATCTTGGGTTACACTCCCGAAGAAATTATCGGGCGGGGGATGCAATTTTTCCTGGATGTCCTCCATCCCGATGACTTGCCGTTAATTGAGCGGAACTTAAACTTTTGGCAAACGGCATCAGATAGCGATATTTTAACCACTGAGAGTCGATTTCGTCACAACGATGGATCATGGCGCTGGTTATTGTCACGGGAAGTGGTATTTGAACGGGATGAAAATAACCGGGTGATGAGGATTTTGGGAACGTCTCAGGATATCACCGAACTCAAAGAAGCTGAGGAAGCCTTGCGACGGTATGAACGGATTGTTTCATCAACAACCGATGCCATTTCCTTGCTAGATCGCCATTATACCTATCAAATTGTCAATCAAGCCTATCTGGATTGGAATCAAAAACAATATAACGAAATTGTCGGATATTCGGTGAGTGACTTGCTGGGAGAGGAGGTGTTTGAACAGGTAATCAAACCCAATTTAGATCGCTGTCTGGCGGGGGAAACCATAAACTATAAAGAATGGTTTAACTATCCGGGGGGAAAACACGAATTTATCAGCGTCACCTATATCCCTTACCTGGATGCCAATCAGCAGATTTCGGGCGTTGTCGTCAATTGTCGGAATCTCACCGAATTGAAACAGGTGGAAACCCAATTACGGCAAACAAATCAGGAAATGCAAGCGATTTTTGATGCGTTTCCGGATATCCTATTTCGGCTGGCGGCGGATGGCACGATTCTGGATTTTCGCACTAAAAACTATAAGGAGTTATATACCGCACCAGAATCATTTCTGTACCATAAAATTCAAGAGGTATTACCGACTGATGTAGGAGAAAAATTATATGCCGCGATTCAGCAGGTTTTAGCCACTGAATCCCTGGTGAGTATCGAGTATTCTTTACCCCTATCTAATGGGGAACAATACTTCGAGGCGCGAATGGTTCCCCTGAATCAAACTGAAGTGATTGCCCTCACCCGAAATATTAGCGATCGCAAACAGGCTGAATTTGCCCTAGCCGCTTCTCAATCGCGATTTGCTGGAATTCTAGAAATTGCCAAGGATGCCATTATTTCCATAGATAGTGAACAGCGGATTATCCTATTTAATCAGGGGGCAGAACAAATGTTTGGGTATAAACCTGATCAAGTTTTAAGTAAGCCTTTAGATTTACTCTTACCCCATAACCTCAAAACTATTCACCGCCAACACATTACCCATTTTGCCGACTCTACGGGTACAGCTAGGCAAATGGGAGAACGTAATGAACTTTTTGGTCGCCGTCAGGATGGAACAGAATTTCCCATGGAAGCTTCTATCTCTAAGCTACAACTCAACGGCGAAATCATTTTTACTGCCATTCTCAGAGACATTAGCGATCGCAAACAGGCTGAATTGGCGTTGAGTCAGCAAAAAGAAATTCTCCAGGCAATTTTTGATGCGCTTCCGGTTATGTTGTGTTTCGTAAATGACCGGAGTAAGGTGCAATTAATCAACCCGGCATTTGAGCAAACATTGGGGTGGTCACTGGCAGAAATTCAAAACATTGATAATATTATAGCCGAGCTTTATCCTAATCCAGAGTATTGCGCCTCCGTGTTAGAATTTGTCTTAAAAGCAGATGGAACGTGGCGAGACTTTCAGACTCGAATCCGCACGGGCGAAATAATAGACACCACTTGGGCAAATATTCGCCTACCCGATGGGTCTATTTTGGGAATTG
>CAZNNK010000699.1:0-4072 GCA_964574085.1 uncultured Coleofasciculus sp. | reverse complement strand
CACTCACCTTGAGCGATATCGTACACAACCCATTGCTCACCTACTCGCTGACCTGACAGCGAGTGATCCGGAAATTTGGCTCAGTAGTCCTTCTGTCGGAAATTTAGCCCAGTGGCTTCCCCTGGAAGTACCTGAAGAAGCCCAGGTTCTCGAACAGGTATGGCAGGCACATCGTCCCAGTTCAGAGTTAAATCCTTACTACCAAACAGATAACAAACGCCATCTCCTCAAGCAATGGCTGGGACTGACTAAAGACAAGTCAACAGATTTAGCTTCGGCGTTAGGTGCCTACCCTCTAGATGTACCGCCAACTCTCCAGACCGAATTCCAAACCTTTTGGGAGCATAAGTTACATGCGACCCAAGGCAATATTCTCGATACCTTAGACTTGAACAGTCAGCCTTTTTCTCAACAAATTGCCACCCAAGCCTACGAGGTTTTTAAGCAGCATCCCACCTACAGAAATTCTGTGCGTGAAAAGCAGTTAAAAGGGTACATCAGCCATGAGCAATATCAAGATCTCACCCAGGAGCAACGTCCACCGGAACCAAAACCCCTGTCACTGGATACTTCACCTGAAGATGTTTTAGCTTGGGTCACCGAGGCTTATTTACCCCTACGCAAATGGGAAACAGTCATTGCCAATCTTCCCCCAGAAAAGCAAGCTTGTCATCGACTCGCTTCTAGTTTTGAAGACTGGATACTTCACCACTATCCAACTCTCACGGTTGATGCGGTATCAACCTCTTGGTTGAACTACAACGTTAGTCACCAGGTTGAAGAACTCTGTAAAGATAGCTCCGTCTTTTGGGTTGTAGTCGATGGTCTAGGCTGGCTCGACCATCAAACGTTGCTTGACATACTAACCAAAGACAGGAAACTCCAACTTAAACAAGGCTTGCAACCCAGATTCAGTATTTTGCCCACGAAAACTGAGTATGCGAAATGGAGTCTGTATAGCCAGAAATGTCCCAGCCACGAAACTTGGAAAGCCGATGCAGGCAAGGGATTTCATTATAAAAATGGGAAACGCTATACCGATAATGATGTCAACAAAAAAAGACTACAAAAAGCTCTAGAGAGAGGTAAACTTCGCCTTTACTGTTGGGATACAGACCGCTTTGATAAACTTTTCCACAATGAAACCGATTGGCAGGAACTCTATACGATTAAACGGCGCAGAGAATTGCAGACGATTGCTGAAGATATTTTGCGCTTTATCGCTCTACATCCTCAGCCGGATAAGTTACACATTGTTATTGCTAGTGATCATGGTCAGCTAATGGGTACTTCTCCAAAACTTGTTCCTAGTACTCAAAGTTTAGACGTTAAGGGACGCATGGCAATGGGGAAGGTTGATCACCTGCCATTTACAGTTTTAGATAAGACTCGATTTTCCCTACCCCATGATGTTAGTGTCATCAGAGGTTGTGGTAGCTTTAGTTCCTTTAGCTATACGACCAAGCAGAGTGCAACTGGCTGCCACGGAGGACTCTATCCGGAAGAAGTTATCGTTGGCTTTTCAGTGCTGACACAATCCGTAAAACGTGCTCCCATTATTATTAAATGTAGTGGTGAAGGTAGACCCGGAGAAAATAGTACACTTCGAGTTGAAATTTATAATCCTAATGCCGTAGCGATTGAAGATCTGAGACTGGCAGTTAATCAGTTTGTCTCTCTGCAACAGGGTCAGGATTTAGCCGTTACGGTTCAACCGAATCAGCGTCAGTTAATCGAGATTTCTATCTCAATATGGCCCGAACTGCCTCCTACCCATGAGGGCAAATATTTATCTCTAACCGGTAAACTGGAATTTCAATACCAGAATGCTGAACGTGGTTGGGCTGACTTAGAGCAAGAGTCTAGCATTAAAGTGGATCAAATCTTTAGTAGTGGAATGGAGAGTGGGCTTGATGACTTCCTATAATATCGATACCTACGATAGTGACCACATTCGTGCAGTTTTTGGCAACCTTAGCATTGATAAAACTCGCTTACCTTCTAGTGGACTCACAGGAGCAGGAGTTCCGAGCTTTGTGGCTGAGTGGCTGCTTGATAAACTGGTTCCGGGTAATGGCTCTCTGACCGCTACGGAAGCGGAGAAGGTTAATGCTTTTGTGAGTAAAGCATTTCCGCGAAAAGATGATGCTAATGTCATCAAGTTTAGGCTGACTCAAGGGGAGATTACTAAACTAATTGCCCTCCTCAAAGTCAGGGTCAAACTAGAAGAAGGTAAGGGTGAAATTCCTGAGCCTCAAGCACAAATACCGATACTTAGCCTGAACAAATGCGCGATTTCTACAGATTTGATCGGGCGTCACGAAATGCTACTGCGCCAAGGAATCTGGGGTAAAATCTCTCTGGGTCTTCTGCCTGATGGTACGCCTGAAATTATTGACTTCGATCCCTTCCAATGTTCCAAAGTCGATCTGAAGGCTTATGCTGACTGTCGTGCCCAGTTTAGTACCAACCAGTGGCGAGACCTGATGTTTTGCTCAATGGGGTATAACCCACAACACTCCAACTATACCCATACGGCTAAAACGTGGATACTAGCTCGTCTGTTACCTTTAGTCGAGGCAAATTATCACCTCATGGAACTCGCCCCAAAAGGTACAGGCAAAAGTTATGTTTATGAAAATATTAGTGGTAAAGTTTCAATGGTTAGTGGCGGTAAAATTAGCCGCGCTCAACTTTTCTTTAACGCTAGAACTCGTGAAGTTGGTTTGTTAGGTCGCCATGATGTGGTTGTCTTAGATGAAGTCCAAAGCCTGACCTTTGATAACCCGGATGAAGTCATTGGTCCGCTAAAAACTTATCTGGCTAGTAATCGTTATAACTGTGGGGGGTATCAAGATATTTCTAGTGACTGTTCTTTAATGCTTCTAGCGAATATAGAGTTAGATGATTTTCTCCAACCTAAAAATCCTAATAATCTTGTTGTTGACCTTCCCTGTTTCTTCTCAGAAACAGCCTTACTTGACCGCTTTGCCGGAATTATCCCAGGATGGAAGATTCCTAAATTTACCTATGATATGGCTGCTTCGGGTGCAGGTCTCAAAATGGACTTTTTTGGGGAAGCTCTCCTGAGTCTCCGACGCGATAACCGCTACTTTACTTACGCTCAGCAACACACTAAGTTTGATAAAAGTGCGACTGTCCGCGATCAAAATGCTATTCTAAAATCTGCATCTGGATTCCTCAAAATTCTTTATCCTCACTTAAATTTAACATTGATGGATTATGAGCGCGATTGCCTTAAACCTGCCTGTGAACTCCGTCAGGCTATCCGCGATGCTGAATACACGTTGGATGATGAGTTTCGTCAGTTGAGTCAGGACATTTGTGTTGAAGCCTATTAAGCGATTGCTTGATTACTACCAGGATGCCAGAGTTGATGATAAAAGAGCAAACCCTGATTTATTTGGATTATCACGCCACCACTCCGACTGATCCGAGAGTTGCTGAAAAAGTCTTAGCATCTATGACGTCTCAGTTTGGCAATGCCAGCAGTACGGATCATGTTGTAGGCGATCGCGCCGCCCAAGCCGTTTCCCAAGCTGCTCAACACCTAGCTCAATTAGTGAGCGCATCCCCGAAAGAAATTATCTTTACATCGGGAGCAACCGAAAGTATTAATCTTGCAATTCAAGGGACTATCGCCGCCAGTCATGACTCTTCACCCCGCATTGCCATCTCTCCGGTAGAACACCAAGCGGTTTTAGATACCTGTAAAGCATTAGAGAAAAGAAGACGGGCGGAAATTATTTACCTTCGCGTTGATTCCCAAGGCAGGTTAGATTTAAACCACCTCGAACAAATCTGTCGGGATGGGGTTTCCTTGCTCTGTGTCATGGCAGCTAATAACGAGATTGGGAACATCTATCCCCTTGAAAAAATTGGTCGTATTGCCCAGAATCATAATATTCCTTTCTTATGCGACGGTTCCCAAGCCGTCGGTAAAGTTCCGATTAACGTTGCCGAATGGGGAATCACCTATTTAGCTGTGTCAGGACATAAATTTTATGCTCCCCAAGGAGTTGGCGATTTGGTACTCAAACGAGGTTATTCC
>CAZNNK010000698.1:1726-4072 GCA_964574085.1 uncultured Coleofasciculus sp. | reverse complement strand
CAAGAGGGGAACAAAAAGGGAGCAAGCAGCTAACTTTTTACGGTATGTGACACAACGAAGGGAGGTAAGTTTTGATCCTTTGCTTCGTTCAAGGGAAACTGGTTTTGAGTGAGAGATTGTGTAGGGGCGGGTTTCACTACTATCTTTTGGGTTGCATCCAGATGTGACTAAACCCGCCCCGATTCAGGTTTCTAGACTTCTCCTAAAAAGTTAGGCGCTGAAAGAAGACGGTAGGGGCATAGAGAGGATGAGGGTGAAAATATCGAAAACTTAGGGTTAACACTATGAATTACTATCAAAACTTTTTGGACGATATCAACCAGCAGTTATTTCCACGAGATTTTACCGATAAACATCTCAGAGAACGTATCTTCTTTCCGCTGCGGTTTCAGCGTCGCGAGTCTCAGCCGTCTCATCTGGAAATCGCTAAACAAATGAGTCAGACAGAACCGTTACAGGGAGTTAATTGTCAAACCTCAATTAATACAACGGTACAAAATGTAATTCGGCGGCTGGTGGAGGTGTGTGGTGAGGAAATGGCAAAGGATGGCGTGAATACAGCGCCGTTAATTCAGCGACAACGGGGTAAAAAAGGCGCGTGGGAGGTGGTGTATCAGTGGTTGTGGGAGGATAAGTTCCAGCGATGGCAATTGGATTGGATTTGGCAGGGGTTGGTGAAGCAGGCGAATTCTCCAGCAGATTGGATTCGATTTACTCCGGTTAATCCGGGGGATAAAAAATTAGTGGTTCCTGTGGGGAAGACGCGAGAACAACCTGTGATTGGGGTAAATATTCCCTCAATGATGCATATTGATTTAGAGTGTGATGCGGGACATTTATTATTACTGAATCGCGGCGGTGAGAGTCAGTATGTTATGTGTCCATCAGCGGCGTTTGCGCCACAGAATCGCCTCACGGGAGAAACAATTCTTATGCCTCAGCTTGGGGCAATGTGTGAACAGGATAAAATTAAGTTTGATAGTCCGGGAAAAGAAGAGTTTCTGGGGATTGTGGTGAATCGCTGGTTAGAGTTTTCCTGGTTAAAACCGAATGAGGAGGAACCTGCACCGATTTGGGATACTGAACGGTTGCATCAATTGTGGGTTAATTTGGAAGCAGAGGAAAATTGGCGGGGGTTTTATCAGGCGTTTGAGGTGGTGGAGGTGTAGATACGTCTTTAACCTTTTTGACAAATGAGAATTCAATTTCTCTTGCCTTGAAAATGAGACTGAAATATAGTTGGGTTAAGCAACGTATGCAAAGCTTTCTTGTACTCTAGAGGAAAACCTGAAGAGTAGAGTAACCCACTCAGTATTTTAATTTGTTGGGTTTCGCTATCGCTCTACCCAACCTACTTTAACTGTTCAATCTTTTGTTTATGTAAATGTTCTGAATGCCGAGGAGAAACACTCATGGACGAACAACGAATGACTGCCTATCTTAATTTGATTCAATCCCTGTTAACTTGTCCCGATGGGGAAGAAGTATCATTATTGCAGGCGAACGCCGAATTAGTGGATGAGGAGTTTGTGCAGATAATGGTAGTAGTTGCGGCGCAAATGGCTGAGGCGGGAAATGAGAATGCGGCGAATTGGTTACTAAAGTTAGCGGCAAAATTAGCGGAAATGTTGGGAATTTCTTCAACCTCTCCCCCTGCCACTCTCCTGCAAGGAAAGGGGGGAAATACTCCCCACTTCCCTAGTGGAGAAGGGAGGTTGGCGGAGTTGGGTTATACCTCGGTAACACTCAAATACTATCTCAATTTCTTAATATTTGTATTGCAGATAGTGGAAGATGATAATCGTCCTCAGTCAATATACCCTCTGCTACAAAATAATCTAGATAAGCTGAATGATAAACTCGCTCATATACTGACAGCATGGGCAAAAGAAACCTTAGCTAAACTTGAATCAGAAGTCGCCAAATCCCTCGCTGAGACCATTTTATCTTTCAGTAATTTGATGGGACAATTCACCTTGGGAAATATCGCTAGTAATAAAGAAATTGCGATTGCTGGATATCAAGCTGTTGTTCCAATTTTTAGTCAGTCAGACTTTCCCCAAGATTGGGCAATCATTCAAAACAATCTGGCTAATGCCTACAGTGATAGAATACGGGGGGATAGGGCAGAGAATTTAGAAGCCGCGATCGCACATTATGATAACGCTTTACTTGTCTATACCCAGTCAGACTTTCCCCAACAATGGGCAACGACTCAAAACAATCTAGCCGCTGCCTATTTTGATAGAATACGCGGGGATAGGGCTGAAAACTTGGAAAAAGCTATCACCCATTATCATAACGCTTTACTTGTCCGTACCCAGTCAGACTTTCCCCAAGATTGGG
>CAZNNK010000698.1:0-1626 GCA_964574085.1 uncultured Coleofasciculus sp. | reverse complement strand
TAGGGCACAGAATATAGAAGAAGCGATCGCACATTATCATAACGCTTTACTTGTCCGTACCCAGTCAGACTTTCCCCAAGATTGGGCAATGACTCAAAACAATCTGGGAAATGCCTACAGTGATAGAATACGCGGGGATAGGGCACAGAATATAGAAGAAGCGATCGCACATTATCATAACGCTTTACTTGTCTATACTCCTAATAAATTCCCAATTGAGTGCTTCCAAACTAGCCAAAATTTAGGCAACCTAGCCTGGAATACTCAGGATTTTAAATTAGCGATTCAAAGTTATCAACTAGCCATCCAAGCTGTCGAACAAAGCCGCAACTGGGTGATTGATGAGGAACGCCGCCAAGAGATTCTCGCGGAGTCAATTTATGTCTACGAAAGAATCATCCAAGCTTATCTGAATATCGGTGAAATTGGCAAAGCTTTAGAATATACCGAACGCTTCCGTTGTCAACGCTTAGTCGAATTGATGGCAAGTGATGTGCTTAACCCAGGGGGAGAAATTACGCCAGAAGTCCAAGAATTGTTAATCGACTATGAGGAATTACACCAGCGGATTAATGCCCTACGGTTTAGTTCTCAAACAGAAGCGACGCCAGTATTAACCGGGAGTCGTCGATTGCCCGATGGGGAAGCATTAACCGCCAACCAAGCAGAAATTCAGAAATTAGAGGCACAAAAACAACAGATTTGGCAACAACTACGCTGTTATGATCCGGTATTAGCGGGACAAATTCAGGTTGAACATCTGAATTTAGACCAGATGCAGGAGTTAATCCCAAATGATACCACTGCCCTGCTGAGTTTCTATACTACCAGAGAAGATACTCATATTTTTATCCTGCTTAAGGATCAAAATCCACAAGTCTATACCTGTAAGGGACAGGGAATTGAAACATTCCAGATTTGGATAGGTGAAAACTGGTTTAAGCCCTATCTTAGAGCCAATTCAGAATGGCGAGAAAACATGGAAAGCTTTCTGCAAGAACTCGCCCAGCGTTTACAGTTAAAGGATTTGATTTCTCAGTATCTCACTGGAATCGAGGAATTAATTATTGTGCCTCATTTAGCTTTACATCAAATGCCCTTTGCTGCATTACCGATTTATGGGATAGAGATGTTCCACCAGGATGAGACGTTCCACCAGGATGAGACGTTCCACCGGAACGTCTCTACAAGCGTAAGGAATGAGGGAAAAACACGGGGAAATGGAGAAACACGGGGGTTAGTGATTGGCAAAAAATCTCAACCCAAAGTAACCGTAACTCCCACCACCTATTTAGGCGATTTATTCCGGATTCGCATAGTACCAAGCTGCCAAATTCTCTACTATTGCCACCAACGCCCACCAATCCCAAATCAGCCGACAATGGGCATTGTTGAAGATGCCACAGAAGACTTACTGTTCAGCCGCTACGAATGCGAAACTCTAGCCCAATCCTACGGCGTTTCTGCTGACAAACGCCTGCAAGGGCGCAAGGCGACAGTAACCGAATACCAAACCTTAGCCTCACAGGTGCAAATTCTCCACTCTAGCCATCATGCCACATCGAATCCCACACAACCCCTAGACTCTTATTTAGTATTAGGGTATGGTTCTCTAACCATGAGTCA
>CAZNNK010000697.1:0-4074 GCA_964574085.1 uncultured Coleofasciculus sp. | reverse complement strand
TACCTGTACCGCTAACTGTTGAAGTAACTCAATTTCTGACGTTTGCCACTGTCTAGGTGCATGACACTGTTGAGCCGTTAGCAATCCCCATAATTCATCATCTTTAATGATAGGAACCACTAAGTTGGCGCAAACTTGTAAACTGGCTAAAAGTTCAACATGACAAGGGGAGAGTCCGGCGGTATAAATATCGGCTGTGGCTTGGAAACGACCGTTTTTATAAGACTCAAGACTCGTCTGTTCAAAGCAGGGATCATGAACAACCACGCCAGACAGGGACTCCCATGCAACACCCACCGATTCTACCATTACTGTACCACTCCAGTCGGAGTGAAATCGATAAATCAGTACCCGGTCAACTTGAAGCCATTCTCGTACTTCTTGCAGGGTGGTTTTGAGAATGTCTTCAAGGTGCAGAGATTGACGAATTCGCGACGATATGCTGTAAAGCAGGTGTTCCTTGGCTGAGTGTTGAGGGTTGAGTGTTGACCCTTCGCCACCCTCGTAGGGAACCTGGTTTGTAGGGGCGGGTTTAGGCATTTTCTTGTCGCTATTAATGGTATCGTTTGTGCGAAACCCGCCCTGACTGAGTGTTAACTGGGTATCAGTTTGAGGAATCAGTTCAGCATTAGCCAGAGAAATAGAGGGCAAAATTGGATTTAGAAACGATAACCTCTTTCCATTAAAGTTTATCGCCCGCAACCAGCTATCTTGGTCAATCATTCCCTGCCATTCTCCCTGATTTCCTAAGACGACCAATTGCTGAATGTGCCACTGTTGCATCCGTTGATAAGCTGTACTTAAAAAATTATCAGGACGAATGCTAAACAAGGGCGAACTCATTACGGTTTTGGCATCAAGCTGTTGACAATCTAACTGTAGGGCTTGAAACTGAACAATATCGTCGGCTGTAACAATCCCGATGGGAAAAGGGAATTGGCTAAACGAAAAGTCTAAATCTGTAACCTTCTCCCCTGTTAAGAGTTCCCTCTGTCGCACAATCACCACATAACGAACACCATGAGTTGCCATTAACTGGGCTAACTCTTGCACTGATGCTGTAGGAGGCGCACAAATCATCTGAGTCGTCATCACTTCAGCAACAGAATGTAACCCCATCACATCCGTCATTTGCAGAATATGGCGCATTCTCTGGGGGGTAACAATTCCCAACAGATAACCACTCTCATTGAGTAGGGGTAGATGATGAATACTGTGTTGCTGGAACAAGTTGAGGATGATTGTTACATCTTGACAGTCTGATGCGTTTAGAGTGACTAATTTCCGAGTCATCACATCAGCCGCCGTCAGTGTGTCTAAATTCATGTCAAACGCGGCTAACCGGACAAAATCTTGCTCTGTCAACAAGCCAAGCAGTTGCATTCCCTGCATGACTAAAACACAATTGGTTCTCGCCTGCTTCCTCAAACGCCAATCGGGTAAGGAATGATAACTCCCAGTAGACGTGTCCGATAAACCGATAGTGCAATCACATCCAGCTTCTTGAGAAATCAGACGGATAACCTCACTCAAGGTTGTCTCTGGTGCAACACTTAAGGGATAGGGATCAATTACCGCCTCTAACGGTAATGACGAGAGGGAGAGGTCTGGGAGTGACATGGCAAACTTCAGAAGTGTAACGATAGAGGAGTCTGGGGTCTTATCTTTTATCAAACGTCAAGTCCACTGGATTTGACATCCGTAGGTTTACGGACTCTGAGAATCCGATTGTCCTCATTCACCGTATTTTTTCTGAGGGTTTGTCATTGGTCATTGGTCATTGGTCATAAGTTGTCATGCATCTAAATTGGGTATGAGTAGCGAGCAAGATGCTCAATGTAGCGAGCAAGATGCTCGCACTACAAGGGTGGGAGCCATTATTGGCATTAAGGTTTAAATGCCGAACAGCTTACTGGCGATGCGCCAAGCCAACTACGCCCTTTGTTCTTTGTTCGTAATCACTTCTCTTTCTTTCTACCCTCTGATTTCTACCTGTTGCTATATGTCCGAGGAATTGCGGAATCAGCGAATTATACGCCCTATTTTTTTGTGTAATTTCCCGGAGGAAAAATAAGCCAAATATCTCTAGGATTGATTTAGAGTCAAGGTAGTGTTTTATGCGGGTTCATCAACATTCTATTTTATTGGCAGAAGTGAAGCAACAAGTTAAGCAACTGACTCTTGAGGAAAAGGCTCAATTAGTCGAAACCTTGCTGACTGGAACTGACTCACCAGCGATTTTAGGGTGCTTAGATTTATCGAATTTGTTTTTCGCGATCGCGAGTTGGATTGCTACACGAGAGATATAAGCCAAAACCGATGAGTAAGACCCCTTTTTCAGACCCCTTTTTTGCCCAAATTCCTGCGGAAGCACTCCAGACATTCACACCAGAACAGTTAGAGGCGATTAAATATGCCTTTAGTCCCCGTCCTTGGAAAACGCATCCGGTTGATATCCGCTTAACTTTACCGATTCCTGGATGTCGCTTTTATCTCGTTTTGTTAGGCGGACAAGAATCGCGTTCTCCTCAACGGCGACGTGTTGAACGTTCTCAATTTCCGCTATGGACACCTGCCAATATTGTATTGATTACGACTTTTTTTTCGTTATTGCTAACCTCCGGCTATGCCACAGTTTCAGTCTTCTTCGCTTCCTTCAAATCCTTCAGTCTTCCCACTACCGCCTATCCCACCAGTCTGCCCTGGATTACTAATTCAGAACACTGTGAGAAAACCAATAGAACCTGGTCAGAGGGGCAATGTTGGGACAGTGAACACAATCCTCTATTTTAACCCATTTTTTGTATTTTGTCATTGAAATTTATCCGCTTAAATGACTTTGTTATAAAAACTACATTCAGAAAAACCAACATTTTATGAAACCGTCAAAACCTGATCCATTTATTGAACAATTTTACGCTCGAATCCCCTCTAAAACCGCTGCGACATTTAATCCTAATCAACTGGACATCCTTAAGCAAACATTTGGGAATCGTGCCTCGAAAAAACATGCTGTTGATTTACGCTTATCGATGCCATTTCCCCAAGGAGGCTTTTACTGGGTGCTATTGATAGGGCGGGAAAAACGTAGTCGCGATCGCCTTCAGCAAGAGCATCGGAAACATCCCCTCTGGACGGTTGCCAATGGTTTAGTAATTTCTGGATTTTTATTGATGATTGCTACA
Source organism: uncultured Coleofasciculus sp. (assembly GCA_964574085.1). GTDB lineage: Bacteria > Cyanobacteriota > Cyanobacteriia > Cyanobacteriales > Coleofasciculaceae > Coleofasciculus. Next base: position 889 of record CAZNNK010000697.1, on the reverse strand, counting down.
GCTTTACTCGGTACAGTTTTTATTTTAGAAGAGCGGACAGAAGTTAAGATTAACCCAGAGGTTGAGGAAGTTTTAAAGTAATAAATTAACCGTAGGGGCGCACTGACGTGCGCCCTATTCCTAACGTGCGCCCAGTAATATAGTGGAAAAAAGTAGAATCAAATAGTTTGTAGTACGGGCTTTAGCCTGTTAAAAGTCTCGCCGCCACCCCAACCCGTTCTCTAAAATCAATTCCCCCCACAAACCCTTCCCCCTTCACCAACCCATGTAGAGACGTTGCATGCAACGTCTCTACAGGTTAACCGTTCCGGAAATAGAAGAATGTAGATCTAAGTAGAACCGGGGTTTCCAGGTCAATTGTCCCTATTTATAATCGGGGTAAAGCCACAGAATCGGTGACACTCATGAACCTACCCAATTATCAAACATACGAGGAGGAATTCCTCAAAACCATCGCCACTCGCCTCGGCTTATCTGGTAAAACCTGGGATGTATTTCTCGCCCGTTTCCAGGATAAAAATAGTAATGCAACGAATAAAATGCAGCCGATATTGCTGAATGATAAGTTGCAGCCTGTCTCATTAAAGCCGAAGTTATTAGGGTTAGAGATGGGAGAGGCGGAAATTGACGAAACTGCCCCAATATCGATTCCGTTAAACAGTAAAATTCGCTTGGACATCAATCTGGAACGGGCGGGCTATTTACTCCTATTAGAAAAAGGTACATCTGGGAAACTATGGTGTTTATGTCCCTCTGGATTTGCACCAGAATGGCGACATTCAGGAGGAACGGTAACGTTACCTTTAGCTAGTTCCCGTCATCGGTATTTTAAGTTAACAGGTTCAACAGGTTGGGAGGAAATTTTAGCAGTCATTACCCGGAATTTACC
>CAZNNK010000696.1:0-4105 GCA_964574085.1 uncultured Coleofasciculus sp. | reverse complement strand
GCGGAAAGCCGCACGGTGAGGCAGTTTTGATTTTTTGGCTGGGGGAACTTCAGCTAATAAAAACCTGAATATGTTGCCTCAAGTTTTGGCTACAAATCACTAATTTTTCTGATAATTGTACGACTAGATCAGGATATCGTCACAGTTCTATCCCTTGCTGAATGGCTGCTTGGATATGGGGTAGTGATGATTCAGCATCTATCAGGTCAATGGAGAAATGGTGTCCTCTTTCAGCAACTGCTCCAGCCCGCAAGTAATGGTTTGTTTCAAGTCCCCAAACGGCAAGGTCGATATCAGAATGCCAGGTCATGCGCTGGTGATCAAGCATTGAACCAAATAAAACAACGCGATTTGCGCCAAATTCCTCCTTTAGGGTAGCAGCAGCTTGGCGTGCTGCTTGCCAGCCTTGCTGCTGGAGTTTTTTCATCTGGAGCAAAAACTCAGCCCTATTTTTACGGGCGGTTAGCACTCTCTTTACAATCTGTTCACGGGTTTTTGTGTCCACGGAGGGCATGAGTTTCAGGGGTTTGATTAAGAGGTTGAGGGCATCTGCGATCGCACAAACACTATTCTATTGATCGTAGCTGATTTACTGTGATAGGCGATCAATGTAAGCTTGTACTAGAGACGCGGGTAGGGTGGGACCCATTATGATCATTTGACAATTTCACCAAAAATTATGTCCATTTGCCCACCCGACAAGATTGGCGATCGCTTACTCAAATATCTATTAGCAATTTATTGTGTCAAGTTATCGTGAAATACGATATCATTAGTTCCTTAAGCGAATAGATAAGGCTCGAAGCCCGATATGGTCTAGTATTTCTTTAATTCTGTTTGCATGAGTTGCGATTTCCTTAGCAGCTACTAGAGACATGAGTTCTTCACGTTCAGGATGCTCTGATTGCAAGCCATAGATTAAAGGGAGGGTGATTTTTCCCTGTTTTAAATCAGTAATTCCATCAGGTTGCCATATTGATTCCATATCGTTAAGGATTTGGATAGCAAGTCCTAAATGATGACCAAAAGTACCGCATGCTTGAATGAGTTTTGGGTTTTCTGTTCCTGCCATTGCCCCAGTTGCACAAGCTGTAGCATACCCAGAGGCAATTTTCATTTCTACAGTTGCCCAGTAGTCTTCAATTGTCTTGGTTACTCCAGCTAAATCTCTATCTTGACCTGCTGCTATTCTCAAAAAAGCATCAATAAAGTACTGATTTATTTGTTGGAACACTTGGGCTGGAAAATAGGCTCTGTTAAGTATTTTAAAAGAAACAGTATGTACAGCACAAGCATAATTCCAAGTCCTTGCTGTTCCTACTTGTTCCCATAATTTTCCTGGTCTATCCTGATCTTCTAAATCGTCCAAAAGGCGTAAACAAGCAGCGGCGGTTATGAGTGCAGCCGAAATAGCAACAGCATCTTGTGGATTCCCATGAACAGCTTGGCAAGAGGCTAATGGCAAAATTGCCTCCGGCATAATAGGTTCTTCAAAAAATTCTTTTAGGATATATCTTAATTCAGACCAATAATTGGGAATTGAGTTTTGAGTAATTTCTCTAACTTGTGGATATAATGATTTTAGATAGTCCATCTTATTTGTAATTTCTAAGATTCCCATTGTAAAGAAATCAATACGACACCCGTCGGACCACTAGCTGACAAAACCACTGTTCCCTCTGAATTGGCAGCAGCAAAATTATTACTGCCTAACTGCCATAGATAAGGAAATATATCTTGACGATAGTTCTCTTCGTTAACTCCAAATATGCTTTCTACTTGCTCACCTCTATACCAAATGCCCTGGTCAAGTCCATAAACTAAGAAACGCTTGTCTTCAACTGCAACTACAGGATAAGCACTCAGAGTGTTAACACTCGATGGTAGGCGAATAAACTTCTCTTTTTGATTAATAAACAGAGCTACTTGACTCTCTTGCGAGCCAGAAATAAAGGCATCTCCAGCAACAGTTAAGCCTGCTGCTTGCACGACTAATTCAGCAATAACTCCATCAGAACCATAAAGACGTAATTGAGAGGCAGTTTTAGTCACTGCCCTATCTTCGTCAAAGGCTAATAGTTGTTCAAAAGCTTGTGGATAAGATGAAAGAGTGAATAACTTTTTTTGACCTTCTTTGTCTAAACAATGTACCTTTCGTAGTTCCTTCTTATCCAAGCTACAAAGGTCATTACCAGAACTTGCTGAACCAAAACCAGCTTTCCAAGGATAGGGTCCCAAAATATTACCTTCACCTGTTACAAACCATGTGTTATCAAGACCGATAACCCACACAGCATTTCCTTGACCACTGACCAGAGTTATGCCCGAAAGAGATAGGGTTTGAATTGGTTTTCCTGAAATGTCACTATGAACTAATTCTCCTCGATTGAGTATCCAAATTTCACCATCTTGTCGCATACTCAAAGCTAAAGGTGGTTGAGGAAGTTCTAATATGCTTGGAGTCTCATTCACTACAACAGCAACGGGTATAACTTGACCATCTCCTCGGAAGAGACGAGCCGCAACTCCATGGGAATTAACGAAAGGTTCAAGATAAGGTCGTACTGGACGAGATTTAGGTCCAGGTAATTCTAAGAAAGAACCTCCTGAAGGTGGCTGAACTTCTACCATATCAAGTTCTGGTAGTTCATCCCATTGGAGTTTCGCGATTGTTGAGAGCTTGATGGCAAAATCCTGGTTACTCATTAATCCCTCCGTTAACGAGAGCGTACTAAATCCCACGGCTAAAATGATGCACAGGCAAAATGTCACTAAAAATTTCCCAGCTATTAGCTTATTTCTTACCATGGCGGATTACCTATATAAACTGTGCCTGACAAATCTGTTACTTGAATGCGTTGCACAGCATCCACATTATTAGGTTGATTCCACAAACTTATCGCTTGGTCGCTACCTAGGGAAATTGCTACATGTCCTGGAAAAGGTCTACCCGGATTGTGATAAAACAGTAACTGACCATTACTGGGTGTCGTGTGTGGGTATTGAGGCAAGCTTTTAGACCAACCTAGGGTAGCCCAAATCGTTATATTAGGATCCACTCCTGAAGAGAGAGCATTTTGGTAAAAGTTTCTAATCCAATTTGCATCAATCTGGTTGGCAAGATAAGCAGCATACATAATGCTTTCCCAGCAGTTCATGCTTGATGTACTCGTGGGTGGATTTCCCCGCTGTAGAACAAAGTACCTATAGAAATCATTATTTGTAGGGTTTACCCAACGCTGCGAACCTTCGAGCAGAGATGACATAACCGTGGTAGCTTCATCATCTGATAAACGACTGTTGAGCAAATTTCGCAGAGTTGCATCTTGAAGTACAGCTTGTCGTTCTGTAACTGGGGCAGTGTGAATAGCTTGAATAAGTTGACTATGGTTTACAGGTTGATTGCCCTGGAGCATTGTTCGTATAGTATTCGCCAAAGAGCCTGACTGTTTCTGTTGACTTCTACTGCACCCACATCGTCTCAGCGTTTGAGAGTTATCTTTCTGCTGAATATTTACAGACTGAGCTTGTTCTAAAACCTGTTGCTGAGAAGCAGCTATTTTCTGTTGAGGATTTTCCCGCTGAAACTGAAGAATCTCTTTTCGGTAAACTGATGAGTCATGACCCGTATTTTCTCTGAGGGATTGTAGATGTGTTAACACTTCACTTTTGGGTCTTACCTCATTCAAAATCGATATTTCTTTTAAACTGACTTTGGGGTTCTCTGGTGGCTGACTCTTTTGCTGTACCACAGTAGTATTTTGCTGCACTACATGAGTCAACTCATGTGCCGTCAACTCATTATTACCCGGCTCTTTCCCCGCCCCAAAATAAACATCACTCCCATGAGTAAACGCCTGAGCGCCCAACTCCTGATTCATCTGCACCGCTTCACCACCCGTATGCACCCGCACCCCACTAAAATCCGCCCCAAAGCGCGGTTCCATAAACCCTCTGACGCCCTCCGATAACGGAGAACCTCCACCCTTAGACGCATTCAAACGATTCTCTAAATCCCCAGATGCTTGATTTCCATCTATTTGATGCGCTCGTTGTATCATCTGGCGCATTTGCACACGCGGATCAATTTGCCTGTGCACCACAG
>CAZNNK010000695.1:0-4106 GCA_964574085.1 uncultured Coleofasciculus sp. | reverse complement strand
GTGATACCTATGGGAGGATTAACGTTGGGGTTGGGGGGGTGGATTATTTGGCGGGGAGGCGTTGGAGTTAAGCGACTGTTGTGTCAGCCTTCAACCCAGTTAGCCACGTTGACACTATTCGGGTTTACCTTGGCGGTTTTGCTGCAATTTCTGGCAATTATTTACCTGCTAGGTAAGGATATCTCCATTGTTCCCCGTTATAACTTTGTCTATTATCCAGGGATTTGTGCGCTATTGGCAGCAAGTTTAACCGTAAACCATGGCGCGTCTGGGCGTAGGGTTGCAGGGGTGCAGGCAAAATGGGAAATCATCTTACCCTTAGCTATCTCTCTGGTGAGTACGGTTTGTGTTGGGGCGAATTTGGTGTTTCTCAAACCCTATTATCCTCAGCAGGTGGCGCAAAATATGACGATTGAACCAACTGTTCCCCTGATCATGGTGATGGGATATAACGATCTTCAGGATGTGGGATTAGGATTGAGCTTCGCTTTGGCATTAGAGAACGTATCAGAGGATGGGAGTCAAAAGGGCGATCGCACAATAGCCTTTTTAAGTCGCCAACAGGGATATGATCAAGTCTGGCAGCAGTTATCGGAATTAGCCATACCCTCTGTGTCTCCGTTGAATCTATGGATAATCGCTCCCGGCTTGAAGCGGCGAGACTATCCCCAAACTCTTGCGATCGCGAACCAAAAAACCTGTATTCTTGATCCGAGTCACCATTACCGGATTGGTATTCCCTATCAGTTATACCGATGTGGTTAAGATTTGGCGTAAGCTACACCAGAAATGATGTTTTCGGCAACAGTTGCAATGAAAGAAAGTATGATTAAGTCTCTTCGAGGACTCGCCGCTCTCATTTTGGCGTTGGTGTTGGTTTTGGTTCCCCTATCCGCCCAAGCAGCCAATCCCTCTGCCAGACAGCTTATTAATGACGGCGCATCTGATCTGAGTGCCATGGATTTCTCCGGTCAAAATTTAGCAGAACTGGAGATATCAAATATGAATCTGACGCAAACGAATTTAAGCAATACCGATTTACGCAGTGTGGTGATTAGTGATTCGACGATGACTGACGCGAATCTACAAGGTGCAGATTTTTCATACAGCATTGCTTATAAGGTTAACTTCAAAGGAGCTGATTTAAGTGATGCGGTTCTAGAGGAAGCGATTTTGTTAGGTTCTCGCTTAGATGAGGTTAAGCTCACAGGAGCTGACTTCAGCAATGCGGTTTTAGATCGCTTACAAGTCCAAAATCTCTGTACTAGAGCCAGTGGGGTTAACTCAAAAACGGGAGTAGAGACTCGCGCATCCTTAGGATGTCGGTGAGGTAAGGGAACAGGGAACAGGGAACAGGCAACAGTTTCGACGCCCAGTAATCAGGAAGATGCTGCGATCGCTGACTCCTTGTTCCCCTCTCCTGACAGGTGTCCCCGTGCCCCCGCTTCCTCCCTTGGGGGGTTAAACTAGACATTGCCTAATACCTTTAACCGAATCATCACCTAATCCAGTTTGAGTCAGAATCACAATTGCCTGATCCGGTTGAGGATAGGAAACATCCACCGTGGGTGAATCCGTGTTAGAGTCCCTATTGCCAAACGCCGAGAGGGCGATGCCTTGGGATCACTCCCGGTTACACTTGTCCTATCTGCCTGTTGGGATAGATCAATGGAACGATAGTTTTCCCGGTTAGCTGCTGGCGTCTGAGGCGATGAAAAATTTTGCTGGGGAGTCGAGTTATCTGGAGAATCTGGAGATGGCTCAACCGATGGGGAAATCGTTTCGTCAGGTGAAGAATTAGTGGCTGTAACTATCGCTTCTGGGCGATTACTGACGCTTGTGCAAGCCGTCAGCATGAGTATCATACCAGCGAGACTCATCAAAGAAATTTTGCCCAACTTGACCATCCAATCCATCAGCTATCCATATAAGCGGCTAATTCTATTGTAGGTTGGTATGGAGAAGCACAAATATTTAAGGTTGGCTGGTAATTCCTGTTGCCTGTTGCCTGTTGCCTGTTGCCTGTTGCCTGTTCCCCGTTCCCCGTTCCCTATTTTTGACCTCTATCGTTTGAGAACCCGTCATCAAGCTAAAATGCGATCTGGCAAATGCTATTGTTATTTAACGCCTAGTTCATTGGGAATACCACCTCATGATCCACGAAGTTTTCATGCCCGCCCTTAGCTCCACCATGACCGAAGGTAAAATCGTCTCTTGGGTAAAATCCCCAGGGGACAAAATAGAAAAAGGCGAAACCGTGGTAGTGGTTGAGTCTGACAAGGCGGATATGGATGTGGAGTCGTTCTATGAGGGCTATCTAGCCGTCATTACTGTACCCGCAGGCGAAACCGTACCTGTCGGAGAGGCAATTGCCCTACTAGCCGAAACTCCTGACGAAATTGAGACGGCTAAACAACAAGCCTCCCAATCCAGTTCCGCCTCAGCCCCAGCCAGTACTCCGCCTGATCAAACGCCAAAACCTGAACCTGAACCTGCGACTGTCTCAGCCGCCCCACAAGCACAAGATACCTCCAGTGATACCCCCAGTCGTCGTAATGGACGCACTGTCGCCTCGCCTAGGGCGAAGAAATTAGCGAAAGAGTTGAAGGTTGAACTCGATACATTGACAGGTAGTGGTCCTCACGGACGCATTGTGGCAGAAGATGTGGAAGCCGCCGCTGGCAAAACTCCCCAACCCGAACCTGCTGCTGCACCGCAACAGACACCATCTCAGCCTGCGGCTCAACCGACGGCTACACCCACGACACCGATTTCTGTCCCCCTCGGTGAAGTGGTTCCCTTCAACACGCTGCAAAATGCTGTGGTGCGGAATATGGTGGCAAGTCTTCAGGTGCCATCTTTCCGGGTGGGGTATACCATCACTACCAATGAATTGGATAAGCTGTATAAACAAATTAAGCCTAAGGGCGTGACAATGACTGCCCTATTAGCCAAAGCCGTCGCTGTGACATTGAAACAAAATCCCACGATCAATGCCTGTTATACGGAAAAGGGGATTCAGTATCACGCTGGGATCAATGTGGCTGTCGCTGTGGCAATGGCAGATGGGGGACTGATTACACCAACGCTACAAAAAGCCGATGAGGTGGATATTTATTCCTTGTCTCGCACTTGGAAAGGGTTGGTTGAACGCTCCCGACGCAAGCAGTTGCAACCGGAGGAATATAGTTCCGGTACGTTTACAATCTCGAATTTAGGGATGTATGGCGTTGACCGTTTTGATGCAATTTTACCGCCGGGACAAGGGGCAATCCTAGCAATTGGCGCATCACGCCCGCAAGTGGTGGCGACAACGGATGGCATGATGGGTGTGCGGAATCAAATGCAGGTGAATATGACCTGTGATCACCGGATTATTTACGGTGCTGATGCAGCAGCATTCCTGCAAGATTTGGCGAAGTTGATTGAAACCAATCCTCAATCGTTAACGCTTTAGTCTGATTTTGTTCCCTAACACACACCATCAAATAGTGGCGAAGGGCGGGTTGTGCCTTTGAGGTTATCGGTAGATAGTCAAATTAAATGGCTAAACCCGCCCCTACAACTGATATCATGTCCGGTTGAATACCCATAATTATGGTGATGGGAAGATGGGGTGAGGGTGAGATGGGGTGAAGTTTTTATTGGGGGTGATTTGCCGGACATCATAATTCAGGTGAACAATTGGGTCGAGGTTAAGCGTAACGGTTTTGACACTCCCTCAGATAAGAGTATTTTCCCAGAACCAAATTTTAACCGCATCTCCTGTATTGCCGCCTCAATTCCACCTTACCCGCATCGGCTCACCCAAAGCGCGATCGCATCCTTTTTTTTGGCTGACTTGAGGCTAACTTTCACCAATACAGAACTTTTGCTCAAAGTTCAGGCTATTCCCTTGATTACTGATGGGATAATACTCGGAAACTCTACCCTATAGGTCGGCACATTTTCCCATTATGATGTAAGTCTAAGCGAAAACTACCGCCTTTGTCAATCCCTCAGATAAGACTATTTTCCCAGAACCAAATTTTAACTACATCTCCTGTATTGTCGCCTCAATTCCACCTTACCCGCATCGGCTCACCCAAAGCGCGATCGCATCCTTT
>CAZNNK010000694.1:0-4110 GCA_964574085.1 uncultured Coleofasciculus sp. | reverse complement strand
ATTATACAATGCAGCAATGGCTAATCGTAGGACACAGTACAAACACTTTGGGCATTCTGTTGATTATTTTGAACAACAGAACTGTTTACCTGAGTTTAAAAAGGTTTGGATTGAGTATGCTGAATTAGGTTCCCATACGTTACAAGCTACATTAAAGCGGGTTGATTTTGCCTATAAGCGATTCTTTCAAGGATTAGCCAAGTATCCAAAGTTTAAAGCCAAGCGGCGGTATAGTGGCTGGACATATCCAGACAAAGCGGGTTGTCAGGTTTTATCTAACGGTAAAAATGGTTATTTGGAACTGAGAGACCTTGGTTTAAAGATTCAAATGCGGGGTCAAGCTAGGAATTGGGGAGTTCCAACAACCTGCACAATCTTTTTCAGAAATGGTAAGTGGTATGCATCAATCACTGTGCAGTGCAACCCAACCCGTCAAACAGGTACGGGTTCAATCGGAATTGACCTTGGATGCAAAGACGCGGTGACGCTTTCAACTGGCGAGAAAATTGCTAAACCCGATTTTATTAAAGAGGGACACAAAAAAGTTAAGGTAGCCTCAAAGCGGCTAAGACGCAAAAGACCACCTAATAGGAACAAAAAAGTTAAGGGATCGAGACGATGGAAAAAAGAACGCAAACGCATCTCTAAACTTCAGAGCAAAATATCCCGACAACGAGAAGATTGGCTGCACAAAGTGACCAGCGATATAGTGAGCGGTAATAGCTTAATCGGTGGTGAGCAGTTAAACGTCAAGGGTATGATTCGGAAGGCAAAGAAGGGTAAGCGTAAGAAACAGAAAGCCGGATTAAATCGGTCTATTCTTGACGTTGGGTTTGGCATAGTCGGTGATTTATTAACCTACAAATCCGCTGAGGCAGGTGGGTTTTATGTTGAGTCACCAACTAGGACGCTCAAACCAACTCAACGGTGTGCTAAATGTTGGGAATTAACGCCTAAGAGTTTAGCTGATAGAGTTCATGTTTGCTCTAATCCTGACTGCGGTCATACCGAAGACAGAGATATCAATGCAGCCCAAGTAAATGAGATTTGGGCAAGGGGCTTGGAACGAACCTCTTTAGACGCAGAGCTGCCTAGCTCTACTGATTGTGGAAGCATGAAGCAACTAGGAGTGAGGAAACGTCAGAAACAGCGACTTCAACGAAGTAAGTCGCTGTAGTTCATATCAACTCAAGCGCTGGCGCAGCCACAACGCCAACAGAGGGAGAGCCAGTCGATAATTTTGCTCGGAGCCATAAATCAAGCCTTTGTGTTGTAATCCCGCGATCGCACCTTGGAGACTCCCCCCTCTGGATAGGTAATGTTTGTGAATATAATCGCGACTTTGGGGCTTGTCAGTCGGATCTAATGCCAGAGATTCCAACAGATGCGCCTGATTCGCCGGAAGCAGCATCAGTAATGACTCGAAAACCATGGATAGGTCAGATAATAGCTCTTGAATTGCCTGCTGGATGTGGCGATCGCGAATTAATCCATCAGCTACTCGCACCGACTGGAGGCGTCGCACCAGTGCGGAAGCATCGCCTAAATGTCCCTGTACCGCATTGACAAACAGTTCCAAGGCTTGCGATCGCGGATCGAATGTCAGCCCTTGGGTATGCAGAACCTCCTGCGCCCAAGCCGCTACCACATCATCGGCTAAGGGGGCTAGCTGCACGATTTCTAAACTATTCCCCGGTTCATCTGGATGAATGCTAATTTCCGCGATCGTTGCGACCAATACATAACTCACCTGAGTCTGACGCTCGATCTCTTGCTTCAAAAATTTTTCCCACACCCCATGGCGATCCCAAGAGCGAATGTGGGGGAAGCTTTCCAAAATCAGCACCACCCGTTCACCTGTAGATTCGGTTAATTCTTGTAGGAGTTCCAGTAATCCCTCAAATGCTCTCCATTGCTGCTCTTGACTCTTTGCCCGAATCGGTTTTAGCTGCGCTCTACCTCGTCGGTTATCATTGAGGACAAATAATTCAGCCGCCTTGTGTTCAATCCACTCTTTCATGAGAGTGTGAGCCGTTGCACTGAGAAACGTCTGATTGATGCTCTCGCACAACAGTTGCACAAAGCGCTGACCATCAGTCACCCGGATACAGTCAACTTCCAGAATTTTCACGCCAACTTCCCCAGCCGCCCGTCGTACCAAAGTCCGCCGTCCACTTCCCGGTACTCCTACAATCAACAGGTTGCCCTCATGGGCTAAAACCTGGGTAATTCGCTGGAATTGTGCTTGCCGTCCAACCAATTGAAACGGTGTTGATACATCCAAAATGGTCACGGTTTTAGTGTCCTGATAGCAAGAGTAGACAGGTTTCGGCGGTACGCCTTCACTCCTTAGCAAGCCGCCAACAGTATTAGTCGGCGACTTAGGGCTGAGGTTAAGTATTGATTTGCCACGAATCGATTTTCTCATCCGGCTATTGCCTGTTTTATCATGTCGCTCCCAAGCTCAAACCAACCCGTTGGTGTGGTATGAGTCTATCGTTGGCATTGACACTTTTCAATAGTGTCAGGCTTTTATAGCACTATTAAAACGTGCTATAAATGTTTTAGCACCTTTTCACAGGAAAGCATAGCCATGTTAGCAGCCTGCTTATTCGCCACCATCCTGGGCGATTTGGCGGCATCATCCGGAAAACAACCGGGTGGTGAAGCTAGCACGGCATCATCAGACCTTAGAAAGCAGCGAGGTTGAGAAATACAATACTCCATGAGTACATTGACGATTGCCTGGATCGCACTACCGCTATTTGTGGGGTTCAGCATTTATCTGTTCCCCAAACTTGACCGATATCTGGCACTGGGCGTCGCCTTGGTTTCGGCTGGATATGCGTTGCAGTTATTATTTGTGGCTAAATCGCCCTTAACCCTGCAATTATTAAATAATTTCGGCGTCACTCTAGTCGCTGATCAATTAAGCGGTTTTTTTATATTGACCAATGCCTTGGTCACAACTGCCGTTATCCTCTACTGTTGGCATACCAATAAGACGGCGTTTTTTTATACACAGGCAATTATTTTACATGGCAGTGTCAATGCCACCTTTGTCTGTGCCGATTTCATCAGTTTATATGTGGCGTTAGAGGTCATTAGTATTGCCGCATTTCTGTTAATTGCCTATTCCCGAACCAATCGTTCCATTTGGGTGGCGTTGCGCTATCTGTTTGTCGGCAATGTAGCCATGCTTTTTTATCTAGTGGGTGCGGTGTTGGTGTATCAGGCGAATTATTCCTTTGCTTATGCGGGTTTAAGTAATGCACCCATCGAGGCAATTGCCTTGATTATTCTGGGACTGCTGGGTAAGGGGGGCATTTTGATATCGGGATTGTGGTTACCCTTAACCCATTCCGAATCCGAGACCCCCGTATCCGCGTTGCTATCGGGGGTTGTGGTGAAAACGGGCGTGTTTCCTCTGGTGCGCTTTGCGTTGATGGTGCCAGAGGTTGATCCCATTGTTAGACTTTTCGGTGTGGGAACTGCACTGCTGGGAGTCGGGTATGCCGTCTTTGAAAAAGATACCAAGCGCACGTTAGCCTGTAGCACGATTTCCCAAGTAGGCTGGATACTCGCGGCACCGGAAGTCGGCGGTTTTTATGCCCTAGCCCATGGATTGGCGAAATCAACGCTGTTTTTGATCGCGGGTAACTTACCCAGCCGAAACTTTAAGGAACTTAAAGAGCAGCCAATGAATACCGGACTCTGGATTGCCCTCGTCATGGCTAGCCTATCAATTTCGGGCTTTCCCTTGCTCGTCGGCTTTAGCGCGAAGGTATTAACGTTGAAAAACGTCCTACCTTGGCAATGGATTGTCATGAACCTGGGGGCGGTGGGAACCGCGATGGTGTATGCCAAATTCATCCTTCTGCCCCATGGAAAAGGGAAGCCTGTTCGCTCCAGTTTCTGGACTCCAGTGCTACTACTGCTCACTGCGCTGATTGCCGCAAGTGGAATGTATTTAGAAGTATACACCCTAGCAAATATCACCAAAAACCTGGCAATCATCGCCGTTGGAGGGTTGGTATACGGTTTGATTTTTCGGCGAGTGGTACTCAAAGTACCCCGTATGCTTGAGCAATTGGAGCATCTGATTGGGGT
>CAZNNK010000693.1:0-4137 GCA_964574085.1 uncultured Coleofasciculus sp. | reverse complement strand
AATTTAGTCTGTCTATATTTGACTATACTTTTACCAACTATCACGTTTAACGGAGATATCACCATCAATAGTCGAGATGTCAATTTTATCAGTGCGCCTCCAGAGACAGATGAATCTCTCCTTGGTAATCGTCGAGCCTTAATTTTACGAGCTGGTGGGGATATCACGATTACGGGAGACACGGTAACCAGCAATGATAATGGTTGGGGGGGTCCAATAATTTTGGCAGCGGGGGGTAACATTTCAACGGCATCCCTTGACTCTCGAACCATTGGTACAACTCCAGGTCGAGGGGGTGATATTACTCTGAATGCCGGAGGCGATATCACACTCACGAATGAGATACAATCGAGTTCACAGACGAGTAAGAGTGGTGATATTACGCTGATCAGTGAACAGGGAGCCATTAATGCAAATGGTGTTACCCTAGATGCATCAAATAGCGGATTTGGAGAATCAGGCACGATCACACTCCAAGCCCAAAATGATATTAGAATTAATAACCTTTGGTCGAGGGGAAAAACGGCAACTGAAGACCATCCTGGCACGATTACTGTGATCAGTCAAGCTGGTGCAATTGATGCCAGTGGGGGTTTGATCGATACAGATACGGGTTCGGGTTCTGCCAACGCCAATGAGGGTGATGTGACAATCAGAGCATGGGGTGACATTGTTACAGGTGAAATTCAGGCGGGTGGTGAATTCGGTGGTGGAGATATTAGCCTGACTAGCACCACAGGCGGTATTGATACTCGTGCTGGCAGGTTATCGGCATTTTCAGACAACGGCGACAGTGGTTCAATTACCCTCACCGCTGAAAACGATATTATAACCGCCACGATTGAATCTGCCGTCGGTCAAACCGTTATGGGAAATCCAGTTAATGGAAATAGCGGCAATATTACCCTAACGAGCAATACAGGGAGTATCGATACTAGCGGCGGGATGCTGGAATCGAGAACGAATAATGGTAATGCTGGCTCAATCACTCTAACCGCTGAAAATGATATTACCACTGAAGCCATAGTGTCGTTCCTCTATGAGGATGCGACAGGTAATAGCGGTGATATCTCTGTTACCAGTACAGACGGCTCGATTACGACATTAGGGACTTTAGATAATAGAATTACCCTGGGAAATGGAGGCTCAATTACCCTCAAGGCGGAAAATGATATTACGACTGTCGATGCAATCTCCACCACAGGCGGGACTTTCAGCCTAACGGGAAGAGGCGCGATCGCACTTCAAGCCCCCATAGACACCGATGGCGGTACAATTACGATAACCGGAAATACCATCGACGCGATCGCCGCCACTCTCGATTCCTCTTCCACAACGGGCGCAGGCGGAAACATTTCCCTGATTGCTGAGAATAACCTGGTAGCGGCAACCCTCAACGCCTCAAGTACCATCAGTAGTGGCGGTGATATTAACCTGGAAAGTCAGACAGGCGCAGTCGAAAGCGGCGACGTAATCGCGACGGGAGAAACCGGGGGTGGAGAGGTAACCGTTACAGCCGGCGATCGCATGATTACCCAACAAATCAATACCCGTTCTTTATCAGATAATGGCGGAAATGTCAACCTAGACGCAGAAAATGGGATGGAAGTTGTCTCAATTAATGCTCAAGGGGGTACAGAGAGTAGAGGCGGAGATGTTGATATTACCACAGAACAATTCTTCCGTGCGACTGGCACATTTACTGACCAAAATAACCAAATTGCCAGCATTTCCACAGCAGGTGGTGTTGGCGATGGCTTAATAACGATTCGCCACGATGGTGGAGCCAGAAGCACTTCCTTTGATGTCGGTGATGCCGCAATAAACGGTACAGCAGGAGCAATTACCACCAGCGCTGACAACTCAATTTTACCCGTCCAATCGTTTCTGAATTCCTATAGCCAAGGCGCTATTTCAATTATTACAACTCCCCAACCGTTACCAACACAGCCATTGAAGACCAATTACAAAGCCAAGGGATTCAGAATCTCAGCTTTATCATGGATGGGGGATTGCGTTCCCTTCCCTTAGTGACTCTCCACGATGGCGAACAATTCCTGATTGAAAAATACAGTGCGGGTTTAATGCCCAGTATCAGCTTAACGGATACCCGCTATCGCGATATTAAGGATGTCCAAGTTTTGGCAATGGGGGCGTCTGAATTTACCGACGCTAGCCCCTTAAAAGCTGTTCCGATCGAATTAGCCGCGATTACCCAAGAACTATGGCAGGGTAAATCCTTCCTCAACCAAGAATTCACTCTGGAAAACTTGAAACAAGAGCGTCAACGACAACCCTTTGGTATTGTTCACTTAGCCACTCATGGTGAATTTAAACCGGGACGTCCAGAAAATTCTTATATTCAGTTATGGGATACTAAGCTACGCCTTGATCAACTGCGTGAGTTAAAGTGGTATGAACCTCCAGTCGAATTATTAGTCCTGAGTGCTTGTCGCACGGCGTTGGGGGATGAACAAGCGGAGTTAGGCTTTGCCGGGTTAGCGGTGCAAGCCGGGGTAAAATCGGCGCTGGGAAGTCTCTGGTATGTCAGTGATGAAGCGACGTTGGGATTAATGACCGAATTTTACCGTCAATTAGAGAATGCGCCGATGAAATCAGAAGCGCTGCGACAGGCGCAACTGGCGATGATTCGGACACAGGTGCGGTTAGAAGCCGGGAAATTATTGGGGAGTGGAGATCGTATTACATTACCCCCAGAATTGGCACAGATAGGGGATAAAGATTTCTCTCATCCCTATTATTGGGCAGGGTTTACCATGATTGGTAGTCCTTGGTAGAGTCTTGGAGTGACATGATAACATTTGTTGGGAAGAAGCATGGCGGATTTTTCGGTTCTACGGCTAGATTGAGAAGGCGAATGCTTTGCCCTCGCCCTGTCAAAGGTAAAAAAGGGCTTGCAGCAGGTGATATTATGTTCTGATAATTACCGATAATTTCCATACCGTAGCCTGAAAATGTTTCCTCCCTGGTAAGCGTCTAGAACTCAATCCAACCCACGATTGCCTTACGAGATAAGGCAGAGGATTTGTTCGTGGATTCCCCCTCCCATCATCAACGCTGTGAAGATGTGGCGCTGGTGATCAAGTTTTCAGGATGGGAGAATTTCACGATGTCATATAACAATAAACCGACTCGAACGGTAATTGGATTAACGATTATTTTCCTGACAATTGAAGGATTAGACGAACTTGTGGATGGCGTGTGGGGTGCAGCCTATCCGTTGATTCGTAATGATTTGCATCTTTCCTACCTGCAAGTAGGACTGTTGCTAACTATACCCACTATAATCAGTAGTCTAATCGAGCCAATCTTAGGTATTTTAGCTGATTTAGGTCAGCGACGGCAATTAATTTTAGGGGGAGGGATGGCGTTTGCGATCGCGCTCGTCCTGATTTCCCGGAGTGATCACTTTTTCGGATTATTAGCGGCGCTAGTCTTATTTTATCCCGCATCGGGCGGCTTTGTCAGTCTTTCTCAAGCAACGTTAATGGACATGGAACCCACACGCCACGAGTATAATATGGCACGTTGGGCATTAGCGGGTTCTATCGGAAACGTAATTGGACCGTTAATTTTAGCGAGTGCGATCGCATGTGATCAAAGTTGGCGACCTGTGTTTCTCGGATTGGCGATACTAACAGTATTACTGGTAAAAATACTGTGGAACTATCCGATTATACCTGCAACAGCATCCGCTACCGTTGAGCAACCCCTGCACAGCTTCAACCAGGGTATCCATCATGCCATCAACGCCTTAAAACGCACTCAAGTACGGCGTTGGTTAACCTTATTACAATTTGCGGATTTAATGTTAGATGTTTTGCAGGGTTTTTTAGCCCTGTATTTTGTTGATATTGTCGGCGCAACCAGTACGCAAGCCAGCTTGGCTGTCACCGTCTGGTTAGGGGTTGGCTTGTTGGGCGATTTTTCGCTGATTCCTTTACTCGAACGAATACGAGGATTAAATTATTTGAGATTTAGCGCCATCCTGGTTTTGTGTCTTTATCCAGCTTTTTTGGTTATATCCAATATCACGATCAAGCTGGTTATTCTTGGCTTGTTAGGCTTCCTCAATTCAGGTTGGTACTCAATTCTTCAGGGGCGACTGTACACAGC
>CAZNNK010000692.1:0-4137 GCA_964574085.1 uncultured Coleofasciculus sp. | reverse complement strand
GGGTGTTACTCTTTTTGAGTGCGATCGCGTGCATTGCGCTTTGGCATACTCATTTAAATTGAGCGACAGCTTTCTATTGATGGACAAAATATGGTATCTTATTATTTATTTTTTTCATCTCCAATTTCATGGATAATTTCACTAATTTCATTATCGATTTCATTTTCATTCATTAAAGCAGCTAAACGAAAACCGTCTCTTTCCTTTTTGAAACGGATACCGTATTGTTTACAAACTCTATCGAGCAAGAGGTCGCCAGGAACTATATCTAGCTTATTAGATGACCAATCATTGTTTACCAATCTGACATTATCATCGTAAATTGATTCCGTTTTACGCTTATTTTCCTCTAATTTAGCTATCATTTTTTCTATTTCTTCACCTATCTTATTAGTAATTGAATTATCTTGTATTTCCTTTAAAATATTTTCTGTAGATGGATAAACTGGCTTACCTAAAAATTTTACAACCCTCTTGTTAATAGCAAACTGTTTCAATTGATCAGCACAAGCTTCAATTTTATTCTCGATATCGGCTTCATCGGGTAATTCATCCTTATCTAAGTTTCCTGAAGATTCCCGTTTAAACTTTACAAACTCTCTTATAGCCCTAGGACAAATTAAGTAATTTTCTATTTCCCTTTTCTTTAAGACTCTTAGTTCAGCATTGTTTCCCAATCGATTTTGAAGCTCAACAACTTCTGAATCTTCTTTTTCATCGCGATCTATCAGAAACCAAATTTTTACTTGACGTTTGGTTAAAAATGATAAGATTGCTTCCGTGGCAAAGTGAGCAAAATTGCGTACACCTCCCATAGAAATAAACCCCACGTTGGCTTGGCTAAAATTAATTCCCAACTTAGATGCCCATTCACGAAGGATATCTTCATCAGATTGTCCCTCGACAAAAACAAGGCGATCAAACATGAAAAGTGAACTCAATCTGATACCAAGCTCTTTTGGGATTTGCGCTTCTGCTTCTTCAATATCCAATTTTTGAATTTGAGTTGAATCCGGCTTTGATACTAAATACACATTCTGCATCTCAGCCGTATCTAAGAAGTTGGTTGAATGTGTTGTTATAAAAACTTGACAGTTTAAGCTAATGCGCTTTAAATATCGCATCATACTTGTTTCAAGAGCTGGATGAAGATGAATTTCCGGTTCTTCAACAAGAAGTATATTCGGATGTCCAAATTCTACATCTAGAACTAATCTCAGAGCTTCACGAATTCCCGAACCATTAACTTCTACAAGAAAATTGTCAACATCTAACTCAGCAGATTTATCAGTTCTTCTCGATGATGATTCACCCTGAAACGCATCAATCCGCAC
The DNA here is from genome assembly GCA_964574085.1 of uncultured Coleofasciculus sp. GTDB lineage: Bacteria > Cyanobacteriota > Cyanobacteriia > Cyanobacteriales > Coleofasciculaceae > Coleofasciculus. The sequence goes on along the minus strand of CAZNNK010000692.1, from coordinate 2,803 downwards.
TCCCAATAGAGATGAAACAGTTTCCTGAATATTACGAAGGTCTTCTTCTCCTCCTCGTTTTACTTTTAGCGAAAGAAGTCGTTCAGCTTCCTCTTCACCTATAGGTTTACGTCGCTCAGTAAGATGAAGAACTTTGATTTCAGATACTTTACATAAAAGGTTTTTTGCATAATCTGGTATAGAATTACCTTCACCAGTAAATGTGTAAATTGTACTTTTCAATAGTTTTTCTTGAACTTTTTTAGCCTCCTCTTTCATTTGTTCAGCAAGAGTCTGTACTAATTCCACAAACTCATCATAAGATGAAGAATTTTCATACTTTTCTTGAATATATTGAAAAGTTTCAGGACTAACTTTATCGGGAATAAGTTCATCAATAATATAACGAACTGGAATCTCCCCCATCTCCCCCCACTCTCTGCGAAGTTTCGCAGATAAGCTAAATCTTGGGGAATATGCCTTTTTGTTCAGCATCTTGCTGAGTTTTTCCGCGTCTTGGTTCTGCTGACTGAAGCTCGATACTTTTTCATAAAGTTCTAGAGCCGCTTCATCAGATATGGTTAATATAGCTTTCTCATCTTCAGTATAATCGTAATCAAATTTACTCGTTCTTCCCAAAGCAATTTTACTGACGAAGCTAAATCTATTAGGTGGAGGCTTAATGCACAGAGCAACAAAAAGTTTCATTTCTTGCTCAAGACTACCTACAGCATTCTTCATTTGTGGTGCTTCAGTAACAATATCTTGTACCAGCGCTTGTCTATCTTCTCTAGAGAGTGAGAAAGCAAGAGTAATTTCTATTGGTAAATTAGTTTTTCTATTGAAAAAGTCTATTTCCTTGTAAATCGGCGTATTAAGATTTACTACATTGCCATTCCTTATAGACTTAAAAAAATAGTTTATAGCTGAAAGTATGTTGGACTTGCCCGAATTGTTTTTGCCAATCATGACATTGAATCCACCGACATTTTCAAGTTCAATGCCGTCAATGCTTCGGAATTTTTTTATGCTTACAGACTGGAGTTTCATTGTGACTATTTATGGTTTACCTTCAATGACATCAACATCTTTACTCCAGGTCATCCCCTCAAATTGTTAACAGCCTCCGGTTCGATCACTGAGTATAGCGAGAGTACCTAAGCGAGACGTAGGCTGGGTTTTGTTCCTCAACCCAGCCAAATCTTGAAGCTGTGGGATTTCGCTGACGCAAAGACTTAACCTACAGACTGATACTGAAAATTTCTGACTCAAGGTGTGTCAGAGTCCTTTACAATTCTTCTATACGTGGCTTCAGGGTCTTCCATCAGCTCACAGTCAATCTTGATGTTGGTGGGTATCGCAGTCGGACTAAAAGACTTGGCGAGATAGTCCTTGAAGAGAGCCAAAGACTTTTCGATCGCGGAGTAAGTAGAATCAGAGGTAACTTTCCAGGCTTTTGAGCTACCCTCGGCATCTCCGCTCGGATCTATAGCGCTGTATTCAAATAGTATTCGGTACTTCACAAGACAAGTATCACTCTAATAGAATGTAAAATTAGTCTAACCTAGACTCAGGTCTTCAAAAAATCCCGTGCTTTACCTTCTGGCATCTACTCAATACCCGCAGGTTCTGGTGCTGACACAATGGCTGACAGTGCGGATTCACTCAGCTCTCGTGTTTAAAAAGCCCTGGATGCGGCTTTGGTATCTTTGTAGAGCCTTTGATAGTCCAGGTCGGGGTTACGTTGAAATTCCTAGTTCTGAGTTCCGTGGACTGCTTAATGTCTCAAAAAGCCGATTTTACCAATGGCTCAGAGCTGGGCAAGAGGCTGGGGGGTTTCGGAAGTGGCGCATTAGGAGAGGAATTCTTAAACTCTGGTTAGGAAGCCTATCTAAAGTTTGTCAAGCCCTGGGCTTAAGAAACTGGGGAGCCGTCGCTACAGTACCCCTGTTTGACATCCTGACACGGGCTGGCTTAAAAGCCGCCGCCGCAGGAATCCAAGCCCAGCAGCTACAACACAAATCTCACGTAGCAGCTAAATTAAGTCTGCGATCAAGAGAGCGAAAGTTTCATAGATTGTCTGAGGTTGACCAAATCTTGGGGTGGGGTAAGGAATCCTCCCAGAATCCGGTAGGGGGGCAAGTTCCTTTTCTGCTCCATGTTGGTCCGTCTAAGGCATTTGTGAGTAAGGGGTTTATCCCCTTTGGTGGATCGCAAAAGACGATCGCCAAATACCTGGGTGTATCATCCAGGACTGTCCGACGACATCTGATTGGGGTGGATAGGCGGCAAATTGTGCAAGCCAAAGCTGCCTATCGGAAAATTGAGGAAGCAATGCGCTGGGATGTCGATTTCTACCGCGCTGATTCTTCTATTTGGGTTGAATGCGTTCAGAATGCCCCTTGGGGAACTTATGCTTTGCATGAACCGAATGGAGTGAGTTCAGCATCTCGCCCCGGTGGAACCGAAGTCACCAGCGATCGCTTTTTTGAATACATGGATAAAACGTGGATTTATCGGTGTAACCTCTACGATTTGGACTACAACCTCAATTCCATGCAAAGAAGCCGTCGGAATTTCATAAGGGAAGCTAATCGATCACAAACCAGCGAGCCTGGGGTGGCTTTTAGCCTTTTGTAAATAAGTTTTCCTTATGAAAGACAAGATAAGCCAAACGGTAGCACCGCCCCCCCGACCGGGATAAGAAGGACAAAAGTCATACTTTATTTCCGAGGTTGAAGGGGGAAAGGAAACCCCTTTGTCTCCCTATCCCCCTACACAATCAATACCGCTCCCAATACGGCTGAAAACCACGCCGCTTCAA
>CAZNNK010000691.1:0-4140 GCA_964574085.1 uncultured Coleofasciculus sp. | reverse complement strand
GTGCTAAACAATCAAGATCAGTTTGGCTGATCTGAATGGAGACGACAACTGATCTTGCTCAGGCGGTGGGCAATCCCCGATTATAAAAGTCACACTCTAATAACCTCCATCCATTCATTACCGTTTGGTGTAGGTGGCATTACGGTGAAGGCGGTTAGCATTTCAACCATCCAGGTGAAATCGACGCCCCAGTAATGCTTATTTCCCTTCAAATTTCCTCATAGCTTCCTTCCCCCAGACTGATCCAGTCGGGGGATTTTCACAATCGCCGCCACAAATCCTCGCCAGTTTTTCCATTGCCATGGGACAATAGCGCCTCAGTTGAGTGTTCGAGTTATCCTACTCTTAGAAATTAACAACATACTGCTTATGCCTATTTCAGCAGCTACACCAGCGCTTCTGGTACTGGCGGATGGAACATCCTACCAGGGTTGGTCTTTCGGCGCTTCAGGTACGGCGATTGGAGAAGTTGTCTTTAATACCGCCATGACGGGGTATCAAGAAGTGGCAACCGATCCCAGCTACTGTGGTCAGATTGTCACGTTTACCTATCCCGAACTGGGAAACACGGGAGTTAATCCAGAGGATGAAGAATCCGCCCATCCTCAGATCCGGGGTGCGATCGCCCGGAACATTTGTTGGCGTCCCAGTAATTGGCGTTCCACCCAGTCTTTCCCCGATTACCTTAAACAACACCAGATCCCCGGAATTTATGGGATTGATACCAGGGCGCTGACTCGCAAACTGCGTTCAACCGGGGCGATGAATGGCGGTATTTCCACAGAAATTCTTGATCCCGCCCAATTGCTACAACAAGTGCAAGCGGCGCCGAATATGGCAGGGTTAAATCTGGTGCAGGAAGTGACCACCAAAGTGGTTTACGAGTGGTCTCAAACCACCGATAATTATTGGGAGTTTCGTCCCTCGGCGGAATCGGCGGCGGGTGAATCCTTAACGGTAGTGGCGATCGATTTTGGCATCAAACGCAATATTCTGCGGCGTTTAGCCAGCTACGGTTGTCGCGTGATCGTGGTGCCGGCGGATACGTCCCCGGAAGACATTCTTAAGTACAACCCCGATGGGATTTTCCTCTCCAATGGACCGGGTGATCCAGCAGCCGTTAGGGACGGGATCGAAACAACCAAAGCGTTGTTAGCCCAGGAAAAACCCCTATTTGGCATCTGCATGGGACACCAGATCTTAGGTCTTTCCATGGGTGCTGAAACCTTTAAGCTAAAATTTGGGCATCGTGGGTTGAATCACCCGGCTGGGTTACAGCAACGGGTAGAAATTACCAGCCAAAACCATGGATTTGCCATCAATTCTGAGTCCTTAGGGGCGGATGTGGAAATTACGCACCTCAACCTGAATGACCGGACTGTGGCAGGATTGCGTCATAAGACGCTACCATTCTTCTCGGTGCAATACCATCCAGAAGCGAGTCCGGGTCCTCATGATGCCGACTACTTGTTTGATCGGTTTGTCGAATCCATGCGATCGCACAAAGCCCGTACTCTCTGAAGGTAGAAGGCAAGGGGTAGAAGGTGGGTTATTTCCACGCCCACCACGCTCTATGTGGATGATCCGTAAACTTCTCGCTATACTATCGAATAGCTTAATCGCTGGTAAATCACCAACCCATGTTGAATCGTTTAGTTAAGTACAGCTAGGAGGGTGTTATTCCTGAGCAACTCAACCTGACAGTCAGCTTAAGAGGGACTCGTGAGGTCAAAAGTAATTATCAACTTTTCCGTCTGACTGGATTGTTAGATGCCTTCTCAGAACCAACGTTTGGGAAGGTGATTGGTAAATGTGTCGATGAGGGACCGAAAAATATTATTTTGGATCTCTCCAAGATCGATTTCGTGGATAGTTCGGGCTTAGGCGCTTTAGTGCGTATCGCGAAAAAGGCTCAAACCGCTGAGGGAAAATTGCAAATTGTTACCAATCCCCGTGTAACTCAAACGGTAAAACTCGTGCGTCTAGAAAAATTTCTCTCACTTCAACCGTCGGTTGACGTAGCCTTGGAGAACGTCAAGAAATAATAGAACACAAGAAAACTGTGGCACTCATCCCCTGACAGTCTGCCAGGGGATTTCCCGTTATTGGGTCTATCCTTCTACCCTCTGTTCTCTGCCTTTGATAAAATAGTGGCGGGCATTCACTGCCCTTCATTTCGTCTGAGTTATATGGAGCAGCAGGAAGAGACGGCAAACAGCACAGACAATAATTCAGCCTGTTCTGGGACAGAAGCCCGATTTCGGCAATTGAATGCTGCTGCCGATCCCCAATGCCAAATCCAACAGATTTCCCCGGCGGCGTTGGCGTATCTGGGAGATGCTGTCTATGAACTCTATATCCGCAGTCACTATTTACTCCCCCCTAAACGTTTATGTGATTATCATGATCAAGTCGTGGCTCAAGTCCGCGCCGAAAGTCAAGCCAATACACTGCGATCGCTTGAACCCTACCTTACTGAACCTGAATTGGCACTATTGCGACGTGGACGGAATGCGGCGACTGGAACGTCACGACGCCTGAATCGCAAAGTCTATCAACAAGCCACCAGCTTAGAAACATTACTGGGATATCTGTATCTGACTGATCCCCAACGTTTGACTCAGTTATTGGCGTATTTGGAACTCGATTCTCCTGAATGAACAGTTAACAGGGAACAGGGAACAGGGAAAATGACGATCTCCAACGCAAACTTTAAATTTTCCTAAATATTATGGCTAATCAAGATCGCCGCTCTCACACCTCTAGCAAACCGAAGCGAGGAAAGTTTCAACGTGACCATCGTCCCTCGAAAGGTAAATTCCCTAGGGATCACCGCTCCCCGGATAAGCCTATTCTCAAACGTCGCTGTGATCCCCAACCGTCGCCGCCAGAACCAACGGAATCTGAGTCCACTTTGTCAGAAGATGTTGACTTACTCTATGGACGTCACCCGGTTCTAGCCGCCTTGGAAAATCAACGTCAGCTTAATCGGGTGTGGATTCTACCGCAGTTACGCTACGATCACCGCTTTCACTCATTGCTACTGCAAGCTAAAGCCAATGGTACAGTAATTGATGAAGTTGATTCGCGACGCCTCAACCAAGTGACTCAAGGGGCTAATCATCAAGGTGTGGCGGCTCAAGTAGCACCTTACTCTTACAAAGAATTAGGGGATTTAATTGAAGTTGCCAAATCCACCAGTCAATACCCCGTGATCATTGTTTGTGATGGGATTACTGATCCCCACAATTTAGGTGCTATTATTCGTACTGCGGAAGCCTTGGGCGCTCAAGGGTTAGTCATTCCCCAACGACGAGCCGCAGGCGTTACTTCCACCGTGATGAAAGTAGCAGCCGGTGCATTAGAAACCTTACCCATTGCCAGAGTGGTCAATCTGAGTCGTGCCTTGGAGGAACTGAAAACTGCTGGGTTTTGGATTTATGGGACTTGTGCTGACGCTGGTAAACTACTACACACCGTTGACTTAAGCGGTTCGATAGTATTAGTTGTTGGTTCAGAAGGTAATGGGCTGAGTTTGAGGACTCAACGCTGCTGTGATGTCTTGGTTTCGATTCCCCTGTATGGCAAGACTCCTAGCCTCAACGCTTCTGTCGCCGCCGCCATGACCTTGTATGAAACCTATCGTCAGCGTTGGGTCAACCCCCTGTATCTTGACGATCTCAGCAAAAATTCCTGGAAAAAGGAAACATAAAGTAGTATAACAAAATGTAAACAACTGGAAATTAACAAGATCACATAGCATCCCATCGACGTAGGTAATGAACATGAAAGAAGTTTTGATCAACAGTCTCCAATTTTTAGGCTTGGCATTTTGGGTAGAAATTATCACAGACGATCCCCGATGCACCTATTATTTCGGTCCGTTCTCCAGCAAACAGGAAGCTGAATCCGCTCAAGGTGGATATATTGAAGATCTAGAAAATGAAGGCGCTCAAGGGATTTCTGTAAATATCATGCGCTGCAAGCCGACTAACCTGACAATTTTTGATGAAGAATCAGAAGAATTCAAGGTTAGTGCGAAAATACCAGTGTTCAGTGGCAACCTTTCCTAGTGCAGCGGGCGTAAAAATACTTGAGCAGCTTCGTAGATACGATGAAGCAGGGGGAGCAGAGGGAGCA
>CAZNNK010000690.1:0-4146 GCA_964574085.1 uncultured Coleofasciculus sp. | reverse complement strand
CCAAATTACCCCCAAATTACCCCCAAATTACCCCCAAATTACCCCCAAATTACCCTAGGATGACGGATTACTCGCCGTGTACCGTTGTTCTGCCAGATCCCGGATCAGAGACAAGCGATTATAGAGATAGTCATTCAAAATATGCATTTCCTCTGAGTTAAGACCTCGCTCTTGTTTGAATTGCTTGAGTATCCACTGAACCAGACTAGCATCATCGAGTTTCAGTAGCAGATTCGTTTGAGTCGTTTCAATTAAAGACCACAACTGACGCAGCATTGTGGGAGTCATACAATCTCCTTCCTTAGGTAAAGTGGCAGCAGCCGAGAAATAAAGCTGGTTTTCCAGCGCTGTGTCGCGATCTGAGCAAGAACACGACTCCTTTAAGAATTACTTAAGGATTGCTTGTTTTTTTTACCATAACTCATCTGGCTCCACCAACTCACGATTGTAGTGATGTTGATACAAGAGTTACCAAAGCCTTAACAAACTGAAAAATTACTTTGTAAAACTGACCAGCTACGTCGATTGGCTGGGCGATGCCTTCGGCGGGCTACGGGCTACGCCTACGCCCTTCTGAGGGAGGAGCAGTTGAGCGTCCTTTCGGGACATTCAACACAGAGCTATTTTCGACACTCCCTGGGTACACGGTTGACACTCCCCCGGTTGAAACACGGGGGAGCCTGCACCATCGCTTATACTGTAAATATACAGGAACGTCCAGAGGATGCGGAGAAGGATGCTCGGATGACCTTACGAGCTGGTGAGACTTGCTGTTTCTGGATCGTAGCGAAATTGATCGATTGTTCCTGCCTTGATTTTTTCGATCGCTTCTTCAATCGCTTCTAATGGCACGAGAAACCATTCTCTCGGCTGTACGGGAATGCCAAAGCGATCGCCCAATTCTACCTGTAAACGAACATTGTCGAAAAACTTGTGCAGGAGTGCCTCAAGTTTCTTTGGGTTGATATTAGCCAGTTTGAAGGTAGCAACGATTTCTACCTCTGCGAGTAGGTAGGTTGGGTCTTTTTCCGCGTTGGCAATTCGCTTTTTGACATCGCCGACCGTGACACCAATTTTGTGGACTAACTCATAATTCTGAACAATGAAGGGATCGTCGGATTTGCTTCTGAGCACATAGATGTAGCCTGTTGTGATATCGTCTTCGGCTTCGGTTTGGGCAAACAGGGGCAGGGAACTAAAATCAGGGTTGGTGATGCGACGACTGGTTTTGTCTTTATTCAATGCCCGTTGGAGCGATCGCAGCAAGAGATTACTCTCTGTGCCGTTGTCATAAATGACTCGTAACCTGCGGTCTGGTTTACCATAATCGCTGATAAACGGTTCACCGAGATCGGCAACAATCAACTTCTGCCCATCCAGAATAAAGAAATCTCCCTGATTGACCGTGGCATCATCCCGATATTTCAGGGTTTCTCTAGCCCCAGTTTCTAACTCCTGTTGCACTTTTTTAAAGATAGGTTTGAACTGTTTAAAGTCCTGACAGGGGGTGCGTTGGGCAATTTCCTCGGCAGCTTTAATCTCTTGACGTGAACGCACATGGGTAAGCTGGGTAATATCGTTCCCTGGTGTTGCCTCAACCCCCAGAGAAGTTTCATCATCCAGATCTGTTTCTGGAGGGAGGTTAAAATCGATGTCAGCATTGAGGATACCCCGTGAGTCTAACGGTTCGAGGAGGGCGCGACATTCCTCCGAGTTCCGTAGACGATCTAAGCGCACGGCGTAGATGCGCTCAAAAATATCGCGGTCTTCCCCGTGTTGAGGAAGTCGCCCTTGTTCGGTGACAAAGCGTTCGATTTCCTCAAATCCAGCGATGATCCGTTCTTCTCTGGGGGTGCGCTTGACTTGGGGTGGAGGGGCGGTATCTACTCCTAATTCCGCGAGTAGGTCTATATCCTCATCAGTGGTGTGTTTAGGCATTGTTTTCCTCCTTCACTTTACGTTGCAGGAATGCTACCCCCTCAGCCATGCGTTTTTCCCAGGGGTCAGTTGCCGTGAGGGAGGGTAATCGTCCCCGTTCCTGCTTGAATCGCACGGCGCGTTTGGCGAGTTCTCTAGCTTCATCAACTGAGAGACTGATTCGCTTGGCAGCAATCACTGCCGCGACTTGCTTGAGCCGTTCTTCGCTCATGGACTTAGCTAGGATGGCGTAGGCTTCCCCAAAGGGATTGATGCGGTCGATCAAATCCATGTCCAGTTCTGTGACTGAGAGGGCGAACTGCCTTACCCCGTCGATAAGGGCGGTGTTTTTTGTCCCTTCGCCATCACTGGAATTCACATTATACGTCCCACCCTTTTCATTTACGGTTTGCTTGGCTTGTTGGACGAAGTTGAGAGCTGCGATCGCGTGTTGACGAACTGCTTCTTGATCTTCCTTTTCTAAATCGGGAAACTTCTCTGTGATAATTTTGCCCATCCGCACCTGGGTTAGTTCTTCTGGCACCAGTTCTTCGTCGAACAAACCCCGCTCAATTGTGGACTTATCTTGGACAAAAGCTGTCACCAGTTCGGTTAAGTCCTCCCGACAAACCCGTTGGGCTTCCTGGCTTTTGGGGGTCGCCAATCCCTTAATTTCTAGCTGAATTTGTCCCGTTTCTGCATTGACTCCCACATTACACCCATGGGGATCGTAGCCATTTTCTCCGTAATCAAAGCCAGGAGTGGGTTGATTGTTGGGGTTTTTCGGTTTGAACTCGAAGCGGGGAGCAAGCACCTGTTCCATCAAGAGGCTGGCCGCAATGGCTTTGAGGGTGTCGTTGACTGCCTCAGTCACGGCAGTTTCGCTGGCATCGGGTTCAGCGATGAGGTTGGTGAAACGGGCGTGGGTTTTCCCGGGGGCATCACGGGTGGCGCGACCGATGATTTGGACAATCTCGGTGAGGCTGGAACGATAACCGATGGTGAGGGCGTGTTCACACCAAATCCAGTCGAAGCCTTCTTTTGCCATACCCAGGGCGATAATGATATCCACGCGATCGCGCTTATTTTTCTGCCTGGGGTCTTTCAGGGTAGCTGTGACTTTATCTCGCTTGCTGGGGTCGTCGTCTACAAGGTCGGCAATCTTCAAGACTTTACCCTCGGCGGTTTTTACCAGTTGAAACCCCGTTGCCGGGTCAGTTCCCTGCCATTCCCCTAGTTCCTCGATGATGTGTTCGACTTCGCGGATTTTATCCTTGGTACTTTCGCGGGAGTTGACGTTGGGGATGTGGATAATGGTTTTCTCTTGGGGATTGAGTACCTCCATGATGGCGTCGGTGTAGCTTCCTGCATAGAAATAGTAGCCAATATCCAGTTGTTTCAGGTATTGGTAGCCATTGAGTTGTTCGTAATAGGTGTAGGTGACGGTATCAAATCTCGCCTCGTCGTCAGGATGTAGCACCGCTTCGGCATCCCCGCGAAAATAGGAACCTGTCATGGCGACAATATGGGTTTTGTCGCGACTCATGAGTTGACGTATAATATCGCCTAGTTTGTTGTCGGGGTTGGCGGAAATGTGGTGAAACTCATCGACGGCAATCAAGCGGTTATCCAGGGCTTCCACCCCAAATTTATCCACAGCAAAGCGAAAGGTGGCATGGGTACAGACCAGCACTTTGGCATCACTATCAAGGAATTTCCGCACTGCATCGACCTTCCCGCCATCAGTACCGGGTGCGTCGCAGAGGTTCCACTTGGGTTCAACAAACCAATCTGCCCAGAAGCCAAACTGACTCAGGGGTTCATTGTGAAAACTTGCGCCGATGGACTTTTCAGGAACAACAATAATCGCTTGTTGTAATCCCTGGTTTTCCAGCTTATCCAGGGCGATGAACATGAGGGCGCGACTTTTGCCAGACGCAGGGGGGGATTTAATCAACAGGTATTGTTCCCCCCGCTTTTGGTAAGCCCGTTCCTGCATCGGGCGCATCCCTAGCTCATTGAGGCGAGTAGAAGTGCCAGCTTGGGTGTAGGTGACAGAAACGGCGGGAATGGTGTTAGGTTTGGTCATGGGCAAGAGGGAAGTTTTTGGGCAGAGGATTCGGCTGTTGACACAGACTGCTTATTCCGAGGGCATTTGTGTTTTTAACTGTTCAATCAAGAGTGGAATTTCAAACTGGATGACATCCCAAACAATACCCAGGTCAACAT
>CAZNNK010000689.1:0-4160 GCA_964574085.1 uncultured Coleofasciculus sp. | reverse complement strand
GACTATGCCCAACTCTATCAGCAAGGTCGAGTCAGTGCGATCGCTAATATTTATACCGCAGGTTTACAGCCTTGTCATCTCCAGTTACTTAAACCCTTCCAAGTCATCGCCAACTTAGTCGTACCCATTATTTTAGGTGAAAAACTCTGGGGTTTATTAATCGTCCATCACTGTCGTAGTCAACGGCACTGGCAATCCTACGAAATCGAGCTATTACAGCAATTAGCCACCCAAGTCGCGATCGCACTCCAACAATCGGAACTCTATTCTAGAGTACAGGCGGAACTCATCGAGCGGCAACGCATAGAAAAAGAACTACGAGTCAGCGAACAACGATACCGTTCCGTCGTCACCGCCATGTCTGAGGGAATTATCCTCCAGCAAGCCGACGGTCAGATTATTGCTTGTAATCTCAGTGCTGAAAACATTTTAGGACGCTCTGCTCAACAGATACTCGGACAAATCGGGATGAACTGGGGAGGACAAATCATTCAGGAAGATGGTTCTCCCTTCCCCAGCCAAAACCATCCCGCGATGGTAACCTTACGCACAGGAAAACCCCAAGTCAGAGTAATTATGGGGATTTCCCCCCCTGAAGAATCACTCCTACCTTGTCCAGTAAACGACTCACCGCTTGCGGGAAACAAGGTAAAAAGCGGAGGGCTGGAATTACGACAGAAGCAGCAAAGTTGCCAGGAACAAAGACATGAAATCACCTGGATTAGCATGAATTCTCAACCTCTGTTTAATCCCGGAGACAGCCAACCCTACGCCGTTGTCACCTCATTTTCTGACATCACCGAGAGCAAACGTTCCCAAGAAGCCTTGCACTTAATCACTCAGCAAGAACGAGACAGAGCCTTGCAACTCGAACAAGCCTTGCAAGAACTTCAACGCACCCAAGCCCAACTGGTACAAAATGAAAAAATGGTTAGTTTGGGGCAACTCGTGGCAGGAGTGGCACACGAAATCAACAACCCCACTAGCTTCATCTACGGCAACATCACTCCCGCCTCTGACTATGCCCAAGACTTGCTGCACCTAGTCCAACTCTATGGCAAGCACTATCCCGAACCCGTTGCTGAGATTGCCGAATACATCGATTATATTGACCTAGACTTTATTGCCACTGATTTCCCCAAACTTCTCGCCTCAATGCAAGAAGGCGCTCGCCGCATCAGTGAAATTGTCCAATCCTTACGCCACTTTTCCCGACTTGATGAAGCCAAATGTAAACAGGTGAATCTTCATCAAGGCATCGATAGCACCCTGCTAATTTTAAAACATCGACTGACCCAACAGGGAAATCGTCCTCCAATTCAACTGGTTAAAGACTATGGTCAACTGCCGTTAGTCCAATGTTATCCCGGTCAACTCAATCAAGTGTTTATGAATATTCTGAGCAATGCCATTGATGCCCTTGACGACGCTCATGATACTGCCTATTTATCAGGACTACCTTCAACAAAAACGCAGGATTTTCAAGACACATCGAAAACACATCCTCAACCTTCTCCGATGATTCGGATTCACACAGAATTCCTTGAACCCAATTGGGCAATTATTCGTATTGCTGACAACGGTGCTGGCATCAACGCCGAGGTTCAATCTCGAATATTCGACCCGTTCTTTACGACAAAACCCGTCGGTCAAGGCACCGGTTTAGGATTATCGATTAGCTACCAGATTATCGTAGACAAACACAGGGGACAGCTTCAATGTCATTCCCATCCCCCTCAAGGAACAGAGTTTGTCATTAAGCTACCGATTAAATAACGAGTACGAGAAGGCAGAAGGCACAAAAGAGTAAGGTAGCCAAGTGAAAAGGAATGATATAGCACTACGAGGTACGGAAAGGACATTTTCAGGACTATCGTTGAATGCAACTCAGCATTAATTCTGGGGCAATTGTCTCCGACTCCAAACCGGAACCCCATTTTCATTCCTTAACCTCAGGACTTGGTTTCCTTTTTGGACTTGAGCCGCAATCATAGCGGGGGTTCCTGCCCTATTGACTCGGGAACCTTGAACCTGAATTCTATCATTGGGTTCAATAGTCATTCCTTGGTTTTGCCAATACCAGGCTGGACCTAAATGGACAGAAACAGTTTCATTACCCGTTCTCATCTGCATACGCATACCCTGAGACCTGCCGCGATTGGAGGTGAATCGGTCTACACTAATCACTTCACCCGTGATAGTTTCCACGCTATCGGGGTTATACATTCGGTTACCTAAACCTCTGGGTCTTCGACCTGGGTGTTCCTGTCGCCCTCGTCCATGTCCCTGTCCCCAACGTCCTCGACCTGGGTGTCCCTGTCCATGTCCATGTCCATGTCCATGTCCCCGTCCCCAGCGTCCTCGACCTCTAGGTGTGTCGGGAGGCGATTGGGCTATCTCTTGATTGGTGTTAGCTCTGATTCCAGCATTCTGGTTAGAGAGTAGAGTCGATGCCTCTGTCGATTTCTCTCCCCACAAGGGACTGGTTCCCAGCGCCAACAGGGTTGAACCCGCAATCACGACTGCTCCAATAACGGCTTTATTGGGTAGGTTGATATTCATGGTTTCATCCTCTTGAGTCTGCTCAGAGGGTATTTGACAAGTTCTGTTTCTATGGTGTCATTGCTTAAATGAACATATCCGCCACGCTTCAAGTGTGGGTTTGGCGTTAATTCAAACACCCTCTCTTTTCAGGCTAACACTTTCAGATAATTTCTACATTAAATTCCGCGTCAATAAAAAAATAGATCACTCTATTGAGAATGATTTCTGCTAGTATTATGAGCGAGGTAACGTTTAGCTGAAGTCGCCTGTTAACTCACAGCCGAAGCGTCTAATAAAATAGCCTAATCTCAAAATTACAACTATCGTTAGACAGAAAAAAATCTCCTTCTCAGGTTAGATGAATTGTGCCAATTTTCAGCCAAGACTATGAATGGGCTATAAATAGCCGACCTAAGAATAAATTGGTGTGTCTAATGTGACATTGAATGGGGACACCTAGGATAGAATTTCTGCAAGTCCGATCGAGAAGTTCTTTGGGGATATCGATCCTGAATCAATGTGTTTATTTATACCCATTTCAATTAGACTATCGGCATTTTAACAAGGAGTTAGACGTTCATGGAAAACGCCAAAAAAATCAACGATACCTTAACCGTAGCCACCAATCAGGTGACGCCGGAGCAATTGCAACAAGCGGCTCAAGCGGGGGTAAAATCGGTATTGAATCTGCGATCGCCTGGGGAAGAGGGGTTCGCTAGCGATGAAAAGCAGCAAGCCGCCGCCGGATTGCACTATGTCAATATCCCCGTTAAACCCGACGCCCTAACCGAGGAACTGGCAAGCCAAGTTCTCCAACAGATCGAAGAACTGCCCAAGCCAGCCCTAATTCACTGCAAGAGTGGGTTACGTTCGGGGATGATGGCATTAATGTATATGGCAACTCGTGAGGGAATGACCGCAGAACAAGCCATGGAAAAAGGCAAAAGCATGGGTTTTGATTGTGAGAAATCTCCTCAAATGAAAGAATTTTTCAAAAATTATATTTCACAGCATTCCTCAGCGAGTTAATAGTTACCCGGAGCAAGAATCATGGCATTAGTTTTAGAACAAATTAACACCGAAGGATTGGCACAACTATCCTATATAGTCGGGGATGATAAAGCAGGTGTAGCCGCCGTTATTGATCCGCGTCGTGACGTCGATATCTATTTGCAAATCGCGCGATCGCGGGGTGTGAGAATTACCCATATCTTAGAAACCCATATCCACGCCGACTTTGTATCCGGTTCATCGGAACTTCAAGCCCGCACTGGCGCCACAATTTACGGCGGGAAGAGTGAAAATTATCAGTTCCAGATACAGCAACTGAGTGAAGGGGACGAATTACAACTGGGTACAGTTACCCTCCGCACCCTGCATACGCCGGGACATACACCCGAACATATCTGCGTATTAATTCATGATGCTCAACAGGGGAAAGAACCCTTTGGCGTACTCACAGGAGACACGCTGTTTAATCTAGATGTTGGGCGTCCCGATTTAGTCGGTACAGGAACCGAGAAAAAACAGGCGGCGCAACTGTATCATTCATTATTCGACAAACTCGTCCCATTAGGCGATCGCGTCGAAGTCTATCCCTGTCACGGTGCGGGTTC
>CAZNNK010000688.1:0-4166 GCA_964574085.1 uncultured Coleofasciculus sp. | reverse complement strand
GGGGAAGATGGGGAAGATGGGGAAGATGGGGAAGATGGGGAAGATGGGGAAGTTGTAGAGACGTTGCATGCAACGTCTCTACAACTAGGAAAACAACCAATATTAGTCCCTAAACCCGCCCCGACAAATTCACGCACTATGCCCTCGAAGGTCGTGAAGGGTCAAAATAAACTCTGCTATGTTAACTTATGTAAATAACCCCTCAAGCCCTTACCAATGACAATGGACTAATGACAAATAACGATCCTCACCGTTCATTTTAACCCATGCCGATCTAGACCTAATTATAGATTTTCCCCATGGTTCACCAACCACAGACTGACTATTCCGTTACCTGGGTTAACCGGATCGCTGATATTCCCCAAGCCGCTTGGGATGCCCTAGCCCAACCCCTGAACACACCGTTTCTAGAATGGGACTGGTTAAATAATTTAGAAACATCGGGAAGTGCGACATCTAAAACCGGGTGGTTGCCTCATCACCTAACGGTGTGGCGACACCGACAGCTTATGGCGGCGGCACCCTTGTATATTAAAGGTCACAGCTATGGAGAATTTGTCTTTGACCACCAATGGGCAGATCTATCCCATCGCTTAGGCGTTCGCTACTATCCCAAACTGTTAGGAATGACGCCATTTACCCCAGCAGGCGGTTACCGATTTTTAATCGCCCCTGGCGAAGATGAAGATGAACTCACCGAGATCATGGTGAGTGCCATTGACCACTTCTGCGGGGATAACCGAATTAGTGGCTGTCATTTTCTCTTTGTTGACTCTGAATGGCGACAGGTAATGGAACGCCATGGTTTTACAAGCTGGTTGCATCACAGTTATATTTGGCAGAATAAAGGGTTTAGTGGCTTTGATGATTATCTGAGTATCTTTAACGCCAACCAGCGGCGTAATATTAAGCGGGAACGTAAAGCGGTGACTAAAGCCGGACTGCGTTTGATTCCTTTAGTCGGGGATGATATTCCCAAATCCCTCTTTCCCCAGATTTATAACTTTTATAGCAGCACCTGTGATAAATTTTTTTGGGGGAGTAAGTATCTGACGCGCCAGTTTTTTGAACAGTTGTATCCCGACTATCGCCATCGCGTGGTATTGGTGGCGGCTTATCGAGACGATGATCACCGACATCCCGTGGGGATGTCGTTTTGTATTAATAAGGGTGATCAGTTGTATGGGCGCTATTGGGGTTGTTTTGAGGAATATGATTGCCTGCATTTCGATGCCTGCTATTACACCCCGATAGAATGGGCGATCGCGAATGGGATTAAGATGTTTGATCCAGGTGCTGGGGGACGCCATAAGCGGCGGCGAGGATTTCCCGCGACACCGAATCACAGTCTGCACCGATTTTACAATCAACGCCTGATGCAAATTTTGCGCCACTATATTGGTGAGGTGAATGAAATGGAACAGGAAGAAATCGACGCAATTAATAACGATTTACCGTTTAGCAAACGAGACATTCAATTTTTGGTTCAGGATTGATTGTCACGGGATGATGAATGATGAAAGTATCCCAGTTTTTAACCGAACCTCAGTACAATTGGCAGGGGTCTTAATTTTCCAATTGCCATAAGATGCTTCTGCCTCCTGCCCTCTGCCTGCTTTAAACGGTCTAAACACGATACTATTCAAGAAGGGACGCATTGAGCCAAGACAAAATGAACCAAACAGCAGAAGACCTGCGTACTATTGATGACAAACTGTCTAAACGGGAAATTGAACTTGATCCCGGTGGATATTTTATTATCTACCTCGACCGGGATGCACGCTTAATTTGTGCCAAACATTTCACCAATGTGATTGATGATCGCGGTTTAGCCGTTGACCCTGAAACCGGGAAACCGATTCCCGCACGAGGTAAGGTGGAACGGACTCATACGACCTTGTTTACAGGTAGAACCGCCAAGGAACTTTGTGTGGTTATTTTTGAGCAAACCCAGCCCTGTCCAGTCACGATGTTGGATCATGCGGCTTATTTAGGGCGGGAGTTTATGCGGGCTGAGTATGCTTTAATTACGGGACAGGAGTATGTTCAGGATTAGTGCCTTACAGCAAAAGCTTCTGATCATCTCTTAGAGAACAGGGAACAGGGAACAGGGAACAGTAACAAATGACCAATGACAAACTTAACCAGAGAAGCCCTGATAAAAGAAGTAGGTTGCCATCGGTACTATTGTGGCGACAACCAGTAAGACAACAACCCAGATGGTTGAGTTTTTGGTGTCCGTTTCTTCTGCGCTGGTAAATGTGCCTTCAACCTGAACCGTTTCTTCGACAACCGGAGGACCGGGGTCAGGTTGACCGGATAGCACAGCCACTAAGCGATCGCTAGCCTCTAAAAAAGACTTATTGTACTTGTTACCCTGCCGTAAGGGGGCTGTCATTGTTTCCGAGGCGACACTCTCGGCAATGTCGTCGGGCATGATTGACTTGACCTCTTCCCCGGTAACAATGGCAGTATTATTCGTCACAGTATCGATCAGCAGCAAGGTTTGATTCGCTTGGGCTTCCGGTGTTGGATACCATTTTTTAAATAGGGCTTTGGCAAAGCTGTCTACGGTTTCACCGTAGTCTAAACGGCGAACCGTCACAAATCTGACTTCCTTGCCGGTTTTCTCGGCTAAGTCTTCCAAGTTTTTGCTCAACTTGCCTTCACTCAGGCGGCTGAGAACATCAGCCTGGTCAATCACCCACGTTGGTTCACCCGCGTTGACGTTGGGCATTTGGTAAACGCCTGTAGCGTTGGCAGGTGTAGCCACTAACCCGCTGACTAAAACGCCCAGTAATAGCGGTAATATTAGACGTTTCAGGTTTTTGTATAGTTGATTGAAGATTTGTCTCATTTACTGACTCTTGAGATTACCGTTTTTTTCAAAATACTACACTCTAGTGAACGAGCGACATCTAGCTCATGTCTTGACATTTAGCGGTATTTGTGCAGATTAGAAGCTTGACATTTCGCCAAAGTTGGGATTCTGGGTTGGTGAGCTTAGACTCAGTTCAGCGGCAAAGCAAGCGCCAGCGTAGAGACATAGCGGTGCTATATCCTTAACCTCTAAATAATTTGATGAAGTTTTTTAAAGGTCTTCCCATATTGTGCCATGGGATTACCCTTCCCTGCTTACAATGTTAAGTCAGGTATTTTTGTAAACATTCAGAGTGAGAGGCAACATCTAGATGGCAGATGCAAGAGATATGGAAATGGTAAAACCCTACGCGGGAGACCCTTTTGTAGGTCATTTATCGACTCCGATCAGCGATTCGGCGTTTACTAAAGCGTTCATTGGCAACCTGCCAGCGTACCGCAAAGGGCTATCCCCATTCCTGCGAGGTCTGGAAATTGGCATGGCTCATGGTTACTTCTTAGTGGGTCCTGAAGTTGTGTTTGGCGCACTGCGGGATTACCCAGAAGCCCGTTATCTAGGCGGCTTAGTCACTGCTTTGGTTATCGTGCTACTGGGAACCGCTGGAATGGCAGCTTGGGGATTAGTCTCGCTCAAAAGCGCTGCCGAAAGCGCTCCGAGTACAGAACGACTCAAAACGTCTGAAGGCTGGAGCGAATTTGCAGGTGGATTCTTTGTTGGAGGTATGGGAGGCGCTTTCGTGGCTTACTTCCTCCTGGAGAATTTTGAGACTGTGGATGCCATTTTCCGGGGTTTTGTGAATAACTAACCCATTGGGTTCGCTCATTGAGTAATATTTGTCTTGAACTCTTGTAAATTTAGATAGGACAATTTGACATGACCGGTTCTTATGCAGCTTCGTTCTTACCGTGGATTCTGATTCCTGTCATCTGTTGGCTGATGCCTGCTGTACTGATGGGACTTCTGTTTATCTACATCGAAAGTGACGCCTGACAACTCCACACACCGACTCTTACGAGTACAGTGTGGGCTTTGAGAGGAGCCTTGTGATTAAGTTAAGTGTGAGGCTTCTCGCCGAATAAGCTAAAAACCTAGAGTAATGGGGAGAGCTGGAATTCCTACGCCTGAGTTCACAACTGGGTTGGGAATATACAGCCTCCCCCTTGTTTTGGAGAAATCTTGAGAAGGCGCGAAGGGGGAGGGAACAGGGAACAGTTTCATACCAAGTTGCGTTCAAAGATAGCAGATAGAGTAGATGGGGAGATGGGGAGATGGGGTGAGAGGGTGA
>CAZNNK010000687.1:0-4170 GCA_964574085.1 uncultured Coleofasciculus sp. | reverse complement strand
CAATAGCACGGATGAAAACTGAGGTAATCCAACGAGTTGCTGTGGCTGCACCTGCTGTTGTTTTTGGTCCTGTGGGTTTGACAATTGTTGGATTTGGGATTGTTGTTTGGTACTTGAACAACGGCGGTTGGGAAGAAATTGGCAGGATTAGTAATGTTATTGCTAGAGGTATTGATGGTACTCTGGAAGACCTTGAAAATATACTTAATAGAGCGGGTGATACGGCTAGAGAGGGGCTAAGGGAAATTGAAGATTATATTCGAGAACATATTTTCCCAATGGCTGCTCGGGGAAATCAAGCGGATACAGGCATATTGGCAGAAGCTAACGAACTCATAAGTAGCGGTAGAGCTGGAGATATTTGTGAAGCACTGGCTATCTTGATGGCGGAGGCTAAAGCTGCTGGAGATACCAACAAAATCAACAGAATCAAAGCAACCCAAAAAGCAAAAAGATGTAGGCACAGTCGCCATAGTCGCGATAGTTAGAGTTAAGGAGTTATTTTTATGCAAGATACTAGGATTAATAAGTTAATAGAAAAGTGTGCTTCTGGCGAACCTAAAGAGCAAGCTCTCGCACTTCAGGAATTAGTCAAAATGAAAGCTGATTCGGCTGTCCCCGTGATATTAGAATTACTGCATTCTTCTGATGAGGGAATTCGCTTCTGTGCAGCAGAAGCTCTTGGTGATTTGGGAGAAAAAGAAATTGAATCTGTTGGTTCTGCACTTATAAACTTACTAGTCGATCCAAAAGAGCTGGTTAGATCGGGGGCAACAGATTCCTTGGGAATACTTGCTTATAAACCAGCAAGAGATTCAATCGAGTCCTTGTTACTTAACGATTCGGCTCCCCTGGTTCGGGCGTCAGCAGCAGAAACGCTTGGAGATCTAGGAGATCCTGATGCTCTAGATACTTTAAAATCAGCAATGCAAGATCCTGATGAAGCAGTTCGGTCATATGCAGCTAACTCTCTCGGACTTGTAGGTAAACCCGATCTATTACCACAGCTTCAAACTTACATTGAATCAGAAGATTCCCTAGAAGTTAAAGCTGAACTATTAGCAGCTAAATACAGGCTTGGTGACACGGAAGCCATGAAATCGCTATTGACTTTTTTGGAAAATGCTGATGAAGATTTAGCTACCGTTATGCTTAATATATTAGGTGATTTGATAGATCGCAAAATACCCTTAACAATTACTTCTGATGCATCCGAAATTTGTCAAGTATTGAATTTACTTGAAAAGCGTTTCCCACTATTAGCTCGTCACAGTCAGAATATTATAGCAAAATTAGCCCTGTTAAAATCACAATCTAATAACGTGTAGGCGATCGCTTTTTTAGTTAGTGCGATCGCGGATCTTGTCGGCTGCGTTAACGAAGTAACGCACCCATCCAACTTGATGACAGTGCGTTATGGCAAGATTTATGCTTTATGCGCTACGTTGTTTCTCGCAGTTCGCTGGTGTGTACTGATAGTGTTCTGGATAGGCGATGAGGAGATAGAATGATAGAGTTTCCTCCAGGATTAAGCTGGATTCAATAAATCATCAGGTAACTGAGGCGGCATCATGTATAAACCCCTACAAAAGAACAATTCCTCCTGGACTCCAATGGTGCGCCTGGGGATAAGTATGAGGTGGAAGCTGATACCGTAGCGCGTCAGGTGATGTTAATGCCTGCACCTGTCAACAATCAGCCAATTCAACGGGAAGGGATAGCCGAGGAAAAGGTTGAGAAAGTGCAAGCTAAACCAATCGCTGCTTCTATTACTCCCCTAGTGCAACGGGAGATGGCATTAGAGGATGAGAAGCAAGAAAAGGTTCAAGCTAAGGCAACCTCAGATGGCGGCTTTGAGACGAGCAGTAATGTAGAGACTCAGTTGAATGCCTCTAAGGGCGGTGGTAGTCCTTTATCGAATGAGGTGCGAAGCTTCATGGAGCCGCGCTTTGGTGCAGATTTCAGCTCAGTAAGGGTGCATACGGGTGGTGAAGCCGTGCAGATGAGTCGGGAGTTGGGCGCTCAGGCGTTTACTCATGAGCGGGATATTTTCTTTGGGGCTGGGAAGTCTCCTGGTAATAATGAGTGGACTGCCAACGAGTTGACTCATGTGGTACAGCAAGGAAGAGAACAGATTGCACTAAATATTAAAGAGATCGCTCAATCCAAACAATTTACTAATGAAAAAGAAATAAATCCACAAGTAGAGCTAAGTAACAACAAAGGAGGAGGAACTGAAAAAGAATGTGCAGACATTTTACGAAGAATACGCAATCTTATACAAGAAGTCAGAAAACGGATAGGAGAACTAGCAGAAAATCTACATAACTTACCTGAGACTCACCCAGATGATGATAAAAAAACTAGACTCAGTAAGAGAGGTCATCGGCGGCTGATTAATGAAGCAAAAGAAAGTTTAGCTGCACAAAAAGCAAAATATGTGGCAAAGTGCGGTCAACTCCCTGAAGATGTTCGAGAATCAGACGATCCAAATGTTAATTGGTTTAGACTACCTGACTGGGCAGTTAGAGCAGGAGTGATTATAGTTGCTGGGGCTATAGTCATAGGAGCGGCTGTCACCCTTCCATCCTGGGGTTTGGCAGCACTAATTACACTAGCTAGCCTATTAGGACTACAGTTAATCGATCGGCGACCTATTCATTAAATAGAGCTGAGCATAAATATCTATGAAGACCCCCAATATAACGAGAATAAGTTATGATTGAACAATTCAAAAAAACTATCTATCAAGCCCTCATTTGCGGTGATACTAAGCTACTTAGGGAATGTTTTTATAAACTCAAAGGTTTAATGTTGGAGGAAAAAAATTTTAGTCCAGAAGATATAGATTTTTTCATCAATTTACTAGAGCAACCGAAATTTATAGGTCTAGGAGGAGGATGGTATTTTGCAATGCTCTTTCAAATTCCTAGAGAGAGTTTGTCCTTTGCCCAACGAGATCGAATTAACTCTGCAATGTTAATCGCTTACGATTCTATTGAAAAAATTTCTCCAGAACTATTTTCAGAAGCTATTGAACAAGCTATTAATTCAGGAGAAGAAATGCAGATGAAAGAATGTGCAAAAGCCATATCATCTGCCGTTTCAGGACTCAGCTATTTTCCAGATAAGTACTTAAACTTGATTCTTGGTTTTCTCAAACAAAATCGTTTCTTGACCTCAAAAGGAGCATGGTATTTACTCTATATTTTAGAAATAGAAAATTGGGAATTCCTCTCTGAAGATCAGAAAAATCGGCTCCTGCCGTTGCTAGAAAGTTCCTACAGTTCATTTACGGATTGGATGGCATGGTTTGTAATATCGGAAATGCTAGGGGAATACTTTGCCAACGAGCAAGCATTTCAAGTATTATGCCGACTGAAGAATATCGAAGCGGCGGAACCGCGTTCGTTGATACCTCATGGATTAGAGCATATTGTCAAGGATTCTCATGACCAACAACTAGCACAAAAGGCATATGCGGAGCTTTTACAGATGAAGTACGACCCTTCTGAACAAGTCCGCGATGAGGTTAATGCATCTTTGCAAAGGATAGCTAATCGAGGTATCGAAATTAGAATTGAGGACATATACTGACTGGCTACCAGCCTTATCCTTGCCAACCCTAACCTGGGCAAGACCTTTTCTGCCGCTCATGAGATTACCGGATGCACTGCTGGAACACCCAGAGGTTTGGAAATCAATTTATACTCAGGCAGCGAGCGAGCATGAAACCCGTCTGAGGTTGAGAGATTGGGCAGTAGGAATGGATGGCGGATATGGCGAACTCATGCGGCAGGTTGTCACCAAGGCGTTTCAACAGCTAGCTGAACAGATGGGACGGGAGGTAGCAGTTGATTTAGCTGCGATCGCCCCTGAAAGTGTGTCCGAGAAACGTGATCGATTGGAATTGTCCGGGCGCACCGACGTGCGCCCACCGACGTGCGCCCGATTTACTGACGCCCCGTATCCCCCTAGTAGGGTGGGCATTACCCACCTGTGAGTCATAAGCCTGTCCTCAAGAGTTCCGAAGGGTCAATTGTCTGGGCTTCCTTTAGCTAAACCCGCTCTTATTCGTAAATCATAACTCATTACTAAAAATGAACCAAGAGAACCAACTGCTTCAGCAATATAGCCAAAATCAACGCAACTTTTCCGGCATAAACTTAC
>CAZNNK010000686.1:0-4170 GCA_964574085.1 uncultured Coleofasciculus sp. | reverse complement strand
TAGTAGTGGCGTCAAACACCGCACCTGTGAGGGAGGTAATCCAAGACGGAGTAATTGGTTTATTAGCCGACTTTTTTTCGCCCCAAGACATAGCTGAACGGGTGGAAGAGGTGCTGAATCATCCTAACGGTATGGCGGCGTTGCGAGTTCAAGCTAGAAAAACGATTCTGGATCGTTATGATTTACCTCAATTACTAGCACAGCATATCCAGTGGATCGAACAAACTGTTTTAGATGAAACTGATTCTATTTGAACCCAAAAAGACAACTATAGCATTTCTCATCAGGGACTTAACTGGAGTTTAGACGACGACAAATTAACTCAGCTATAGCTCAAAGCTACTTTCGCCAAATCTCGCTGATAACAGGCAAGCTGGGTGAAAGGCGTTGATAATGCTAGCTTTGAGCGAATTTTGGACTGCCTCTGATTGTCTGTATGTTAAGTTTTGCAACAAAAATGTCTCTTTGGCGTAAAATTCTCCTGAATCGTCAGAGTTGATAAGCAAAGGCTGCTAATTACCAATTACGAGGATCAAGTCGGATGATGTTTAATTCTCGACAACTTCGCCGCATGGCAATTGCAGTAATTGCAATTTTAGTGACGATTCTGATTCCCATCACCCATTCAACGGCATCAGACGTTCCGTTCTACTGGGATTCCATCAACGTAGAAATGGATGTTCAACCCAATGGTGACATCTGGGTAACAGAAACACAGCATTATGTCTTCACCGATGATTATACCAACGAACGATATCGCTACATCCCTCTGAACAAGGTGGATGAAATTACCGATGTTACAGTTACAGAGAACGGGCAACCTTTAGCTCCGACGACAGGAATTGAAAACAATCAACTTTGGATTCGCTGGCAGCATCCTCTCAACCCACCTGAATCTCATGTTTTTGTACTCAAGTATCGAGTCATCGGCGGGATACAAGTCAATCGTGACAAAAGCCAGGTTTACTGGAAAGCCATTTTTGCTGATCGCCAAGTACCTGTTCTATCGGGTACAGTTACCGTTCACTTACCCGAAGTCCTCTCAGGTCAAGTCCTCGGTTACACATCCTATGGAATTCCCGCTACTCGTCGAAGTCTTGATGGTAAAACCTTTGAATTTGTTGCCAGTCAAGCATTGCCACCAGGAGATGAACTCGAAGTACTAATCATCTTTCCTTCGTCGGTTTTGAATCTTCCTCAACCCCAATGGCAGCAAGTTCAAATTCAACAACAGCAATTTAGTCAAATTAAACAGTTTTTCGTATCTATGCTCATGATCTTGCTACTTATGCTCTTCAGCTTGCCATTCATTGGTATATTCATTGCATTCATTAGTATGCCGATCAGAATAGTTCTTGCCCGTCGATGCCCGCGTTGTAGAAAACTGACGCTCAAAACTCGGTCTCAAGTCTTGGTTTATCCAACGTCCTCTTGCAATGGTAGAAAGCGAGTGACTCAGCATTGTAACAACTGTTCTTATCATCACACAGTTGAACAAACTATCCCCTATACTACCTCCTCCTATAGTGGTGGCATCGGTGGCGGTGGCTGTGGCGGCGGTGGAGGTGGCGGTGGAGGTGGAGGTGGTGGTGGCGGTGGCTGTGGTGGTGGCGGTGGTGGCGGTGGCGGCGGTTAAACTGAAGTAGAGACGTTGCATGCAACGTCTCTACTTCATAACATGGGGGCAGAGGGACTTGAACCCTCACGACCTTTTACGGTCAACGGATTTTCATTCTCACTGTAGCTTTCGCTACTGCCTTAACCAGCATCTGAGAATTGGACTCTCTCTTTACCCTCGGCTGTACGTTAGGATAGCTCCCGTCGAGTCTCTGCACCTTCCGATACCTGTTGTTCCTTCGCTTCGCTCTAGGACAGGGTTTTGAGTGAGTTGGGTTTAACTCATCCCACTTATCGGCTTGGCTCAGGATTGCCTTATCTGTGTCCAGACGTAGGTTTCCCTGAATTTGAGAGCATTCACTTGACAGATTTCTCCATCAAGGCTCAATTCACTTAAGTCCGTAGCGTCTACCATTCCGCCACGCCCCCCTTTCGGGTTGTGCTTCGGTATTGAAGTTTACATCAAAACCTTCGCATTTGTCTATTTGAACATGAAACGGGGCAGATTGGCAACTCGTACAAGAAGGCAGAAGTCCGAAGGCAGATGGCAGAAGGCGATAAGGAACATAAGGTAGCTGCTTGTCAGAAGCTTGTTAACTGGTTAGTGATTTCTGCCGCGCTGCACTAGAAACTTTGAGGCACCGGAACACGGTAAGATAGTAGGGGCGATCAAGACGGGGAACCATTCACCTGTTGATTTTGCGATCGCCTGTATTTTAGAGACCCGTTGCCGCTATAAGACCATCACATTATGATTGTTGCACTACTCTATCTCGCTTTAGGTGGACTCTACCTGGTTGTTGTTCCCTTAGTCACCTACTTTTACCTGAAACAGCGCTGGTATGTGGCGAGCTCCTTTGAGCGTAGCTTTATGTACTTCCTCGTCTTCTTCTTCTTCCCTGGATTAATCCTGTTCAGTCCCTTCCTAAACTTCCGCCCCAAGAAGCGTCAGATCCAAGCTTAATCACAAATGCGACGAATTGATGCGATCGGAATTGCCATCGGCGTGTTTGCGGCGGGTGGTATTATGTATCTCCTCTTACAGGTTGCTGGTTTGGACGAGGTGAAAGCCGGGATTTGGAGTCAAGCCCTCTTAGTCGGCGGTTTACTCGGCTGGGTCCTCACCTATCTGTTCCGAGTGGGGACTCACAAAATGACCTATAACCAGCAACTGAAAGACTACGAAGATGCAGTCTTGCAAAAGCGCCTGGAAGAAATGACCCCAGAAGAACTTGCTCAGTTACAAGCCGAATTGGAACAAGAGTCTGAATAAATTGGAATTCCCTGTTCCCTGTTCCCTGTTCCCTGTTCCCTAACCGATGACCAAAATTTCCCACTGCTTCGAGACTCTACGCCAGCGTTCTGAATGTGCCTTTATTCCCTTTATCACAGCAGGAGACCCAGATTTAGTCACCACGGCTCAAGCGTTGCGAGTCCTTGACAAATCAGGGGCGGATATGATAGAGCTAGGTGTCCCCTATTCCGATCCCCTGGCTGATGGTCCAACGATTCAAGCGGCGGCGACACGAGCCTTGAAACGGGGGGTACGATTAGATGATGTCCTGGCGATCGCCCAGGAAGTAACCCCGGATCTAAACGCACCGATTATTCTATTTACCTATTACAACCCGATTCTCAATCGGGGAATTGAAGTCTTCCTGAAACAAATTGCTGCTGCTGGTATAGCCGGGTTAGTCGTACCAGATTTACCCTTAGAGGAAGCCGAATCGCTGATTCAGCCAGCAACAGAAATTGGCATCGAAGTAGTTTTATTAGTCGCACCCACCAGTCGGAAAGCCAGAATCGAGGCGATCGCGAAAAAATCCCAGGGCTTCATTTACCTGGTTAGTGTTACAGGCGTCACCGGGATGAGAAAGCAAGTCGCCTCCCGTATCCCCGATTTACTCGAAGAAATGCGGGCGGTAACAGACAAACCCATCGGAGTCGGTTTCGGTATCTCCCAACCCGAACAAGCGCGACAGGTTAAACAGTGGGGTGCAGATGCAGTCATTGTGGGGAGTGCTTTTGTCAACCGTTTAGCCGAAGGAACCCCGACGGAAGGATTAAAAGCGATTGAGGAGTTTTGTCAATCCCTCAAGTCAGCAATTATAGATTAGCTTTCTTTTCAGATTTTGCACCGTTATTGAGCCAGCTTATTTTATGGAAGATGGGCAAAGCCGAACAACACCGCATAATTCCTTCGCCATCTATCAGTATAAAATGGAAGAGTGGTGGAAAAAGTGAGACTAAGGATAATACTTTGGTGTAATTGCCTTTACCTAATCAGATATTAAAATACAAGATGATTATTATCGGATAGTAGCTACTACTTGACTTGAAACCATACAAGGTTTTATATCCTTAGTATTTAACACAGTTGAACGAAATAAAGGGAAGCGCAAGCTAGAGCTATTAAAGTTATTTGAAGTCCCAAATGAAGTCCCGACAGGCGGGCGGTGGGTTTGAGCATACTGTAAATATGGTAGATGCGATCGGTAGTAATAGTTGGTAAAAGTATAGTCAAATATAGACAGACTAAATTTCATTGCAGAA
>CAZNNK010000685.1:0-4189 GCA_964574085.1 uncultured Coleofasciculus sp. | reverse complement strand
TTCTTCAAAGAAAGCCCATTGCCTATTGCAAGAAAGCCTAGCGCGTAGCGCTATATTTAGGGAGTGCTGCATAAAATCTAAGCCTTTATATAGCAGTCTACATGAGCGATTAGGACAAAGCCCAACGCTGAAACCTTGACCAGTCAATCTTTTCCCTTGGAGCCTTCTGCCCTAGAACCCTCTGCCTTTTGCTATATTTGTGCCACTACTCCTCAACTCTTTACCCATGACGAATGACGTAGCTTGCTTCTCGATGAAAGCGAGTATGACAAATGATAAATGACAAATAACAAATATTCATGCTGAGAAAAAATAAACTCCTTCTACGGGTAACATTAGCCCTAATTGTTATCCTGATGGGCGGGAGTGTCATCGCCTATTCTTTGTTCGTACAACACAATCTCTGGCTGGCAAAAGCGCCAGCCGGGACAAAACTGATTCCTCAAGACACCTTGATCACAGCAATAGTGTCTACAGATAGCGGCAAATGGCGGCAATTGCAGCGATATGGCACACCCAACACTCTAGCGGCGTTTGTCAGACAACTCGCCCAACTCGAGGAAAGCCTGCTAACGGAAAATGGCTACAACTATGATGATGATATCCAGCCGTGGTTAGGTGAAACGGTAATGATTGCCTATCGGGGCGATAGTACATCTGCTCCAGAAACGAAACCGGAGCAAACTTCACCTGTCACGCTACCGTTTATCCAACTCCCCGATTTAATTATCTTACCGATTGATAACCCCGCCCACGCTAAAGAAATTTTGGCGAAAACCACGTCTCAAAAAGTGACTCAATTTGATGAGAGACCCTATCGCGGAGTTCAGATTCGCGAAACCCAAAAGCCTAATCGCCAAAACTATTCGGTTACGGTTTTGGAACGGTTTGTCGTGGTTACGTCAAATCCCCAAACCATGGAACAGGTGATTGACACCTATAAAGGGGTGACATCTGTGGCATCTACGCCGGGATATATTGAGGCTTTAGCTAAAATTGACACCACCCAAGCGTTTGCTCAAGTGTACTTAAACCTACCCACGTTCACCGCCACCGCCGCCGCCAACTCGGCGCGATCGCTCTCACCGGAACAGTTAGCCGAAAGGCAACCCCAGCAAGGACTGGTGACGAGTATTTCCTTGGAGTCGGATGGGATACGGTTTCGCGGCATGTCTTGGCTGAAACCGAATAGCCAAAACGCTTATCCGATTGAAAATACCAGTAGCCGTTTACCCAGACGCCTCCCTGCCAATACCCGATTAATGCTGAGTGGTAGTAATTTAGCTCAATTGTGGCAGAGTTACGCCCAAAACGCCTCCGCTAATCCCCTGATCCCCATTCCCCCAGCGAATCTGAGTGCTGGGATACAGACAACCCTAGGTGTAGATGTACAGGAGAATTTATTACCCTGGATGGCAGGGGAATGGGTAATTGCCCTGATTCCCGCGACTGAGGAGTTGCTCACACCCCCAGAAAACCAGCCGCCGCCCATGCTAGGCGCAGGTATAACTGTAATGATTCTATCGAGCGATCGCGCCGCGACAGAACAAGCCTTCCAGCAGCTTGATCAAGTGATGGAAACTCGCTATCAGTTGACAGTGGAAAACACCCAACTCAATAGTCAACCTGTCGTGCGGTGGACATCCCCACTAGGAGGCATTACCGCTACCCACGGCTGGTTAGAAGGAAATATCGCATTTCTCACCTTCGGCGCACCCATTGCTAATGCCATTGTCCCTCAACCCCAAGCCCCCTTGACTCAAACGCCCTTGTTTCAGCAAATTGTCCCGACAAAACCCCGTCCCCACAATGGTCAAGTTTACATTGAGGTGGAGCGTCTCTTAAATCGGGATAATTTAAATCTGCCTCAACTCCCCTCTCAACTGGATGAGATGATGCAGGCAATCCGGGCGATCGGTTTGACGACAGCCGGGGAAGATCAGCGAAATACACGTTTTGACTTATTTGTCAAGCTAGAAACAATGCTACCGTCCAATCCAGTTCCGATTCCTTCTTCTCCGATACCCTCTCCTTAGCTTGTTCTAAATCAGAATCTCCCAGACGTTCCATCGGAACATCTCTACACCCCCATCTCTCTCATCTTCCCCTGCTCCCAGACGTAGCATGCTACGTCTCTACATTGCTTCCCCTGCTTCCATCCCCAATAATCCAAAAAATCGTTATGATTATCTTTTTCGCCTCTCGTTAAGGGCAGCAATCCCGATAGGATAATAGAAACGCGGCAATTCATGTCGAAACGATTAAGTCGAGAAGCGCATTTATGGATCTAGTTTCACTCCAAAACAGCTTAGATAATATTTCATTTGCAGTTCTCCTAGTTACCATGCTGCTGTATTGGGTTGGTGCAGCCTTCAAGACCATTCCCTATCTGCCTACCTTGGGCGGAACGGGTATGATCATCGCCAACCTGTGTATCGCCGCATTACTCGGTGCCCGTTGGCTGAGTGCTGGGTATTTTCCCCTAAGCAATCTCTATGAATCCCTATTTTTCTTAGCCTGGGGCATCACCGCGATGCATCTGGTAGCCGAGAAAATGAGCGCGAGTCGTTGGGTGGGCGTGGTTACCTCCCCTGTCGCCATGGGAATTACCGCTTTTGCCGCCCTGTCATTACCATCTGATATGCAACAGGCGGAACCGTTAGTTCCAGCGCTGAAATCCAACTGGCTGATGATGCACGTCAGCGTGATGATGCTCAGTTACGCCACATTAATGGTGGGATCACTATTAGCGATCGCCTTTTTAGTCGTGACTCGGGGTCAAAGTGTTGAACTGCGCGGGAGTTCCGTGGGTACAGGTGGCTTTCGCCGTAAACAAGACTCCACGGGGACGGCTTCCTATCAGCTTAAACGCAATCAGGATAACCTTCAGCCCCAGAGTGGCGATAATGGGGCAATGGCAATGAGTTGGCAAGACACGTCAGGTTCGACAAGTACAGCCGTTCTGAATCCTGTCTCCTCTACCCCATCCTCAGCCCCTGAGTTGGCTAGCGTTCCCACCCTTTCTCCCCAACGCCTCAACTTAGCAGATACGTTAGATAATATTAGCTATCGAATTATCGGGCTAGGATTTCCGTTGCTGACCATTGGCATTATTGCTGGTGCAGTTTGGGCAAATGAGGCATGGGGGTCCTATTGGAGTTGGGACCCAAAAGAAACCTGGGCATTAATTACCTGGCTCGTCTTTGCCGCGTACCTTCATGCTCGCATTACCCGAGGGTGGCAAGGGCGCCGACCAGCAATTTTAGCCGCAACAGGATTTGTTGTAGTCTGGATTTGTTATCTTGGGGTGAATCTATTGGGTAAAGGATTACATTCCTACGGCTGGTTCTTCTAGGACTTCCAGGACTGATCAACGCGACGACCAAATCGCTTACTCCTAGTGATCCAGGTGATCCAGGGAATGACCCAATTTGTAAATGATGATGAAGCACAAAAGTAGAACGTTAATCGGGGAAAATGGGCGTAGATAATCAGTTTGAGCCACTCGCTAGTGGTGAAGTCTTATCCGTTGACGAA
The DNA here is from genome assembly GCA_964574085.1 of uncultured Coleofasciculus sp. Lineage (GTDB taxonomy): Bacteria > Cyanobacteriota > Cyanobacteriia > Cyanobacteriales > Coleofasciculaceae > Coleofasciculus. The sequence continues at coordinate 652 of CAZNNK010000685.1, read as the reverse complement.
TCAGCGCAAATCTTAATTGGGCATCGTACCTTTCGAGTAAGCGAATTGGCGGACGCGATCAAAACGCAGCTTGAGCATGGGTTGAGCGAATGGACTCAAGACAAAAATGCCTGGTTTAGTGAGGAGGGTATCTCCTGTGAAGTCTTGCGATTTAGTTCCGGTGGCTGGCAAAAAGGTAAGGTGAGAATCAATCTGGAATTTTGTCCTCAGGTGGCTGAGGAGGAGACACCAGTAGCACCCGTCAGTGGAGACGCTGAGACTGAGGATGAGTTGGCTGAGGAGGAGTCCTCAATCAGCATGGATGAGGACTTTGATGTAGAACAGCCGTCGGTGAGTCTGGATGAGGCGGATCATGAGTATGAATTATCTGCTGAGGATCAACAGCAAGACAGCCTCGGTGACTTCATGGATGAGGAGACAAGCTTTCCCATGGAGGGGCTAGAAGAAGAGGAGCCACCTGTTAGCTTTGAAAGCGACTTCGATCAACTCTCTACCGAGGAGGAGGAAGAGCCATCCGTCAGCTTTGAGAGCGACTTTGAGGAAATGTCTCCCGCTGAGGAGGAAGAACCACTTGTCAGCTTTGAGAGTGATTTCGATCAAATGCCTGCTGAGGAGGAAGAGTCACCGGTCAGCTTTGGTGATGACTTCGATG